>NZ_CP014945.1:0-302958 GCF_001606025.1 Psychrobacter alimentarius
ACTTTTTGAGTGATTACTTATGGGTAGCGTTCGGGGTTAAGTGATAGCTTAGACCGTTAAAATGCATCTATTATTTAAATTATAGGGTTAATACTTTTCATGATAGACACAGCAAATATCTGGGACAAATGTCTAAACGACTTACGGTATAACGTGAAAGACAATGTATTCACGATGTGGTTGAGACCATTATCAGCACATCAAGAAGCGCAAACGTTGATCATACTTGCTCCTAATGATTATTTTGTCACTTACATCAAAAAAAACCATTTACAAGATATTCAGCAGCTGGTTGCTAAGCACAGTCAAGGAAGTATCGAGGAAGTCGTTGTACGTGTTGATAACGCCGACCGTGATAGAGAAGACAGTAGTCAATCGCAGTCAGGGTCTTTGTTTGCTGAAGATAACCCCTCCCCTACCCTCGCAGATGACAAATTTGAAACCATTCATCACAACAATGCCAAAGCCGATATCGATGCCAACATGCGTCATGCAGAGTTCTCTGACTCTGCCGATGCAAAATCGCTGAGCTATCTAAATCCAGATTTTACTTTTGAGACATTTGTCACTGGTAAGTCTAATAATCTAGCCTACAAGGCGTGCTATGAGCTTAGTAAGCGCCAATCAAAAAATCGGCATAATCCTTTATTTATATACGGACCTTCTGGTTTGGGAAAAACGCATTTAATGCATTCTGTAGCACATCGCTATTTAAAAAATAATCAAAGTTTTTATTATTTCACTTCTGAAAAATTTATTAATCAATTAGTTTATTCTTTAAGAAATAATAAAATAGAAGATTTTAAAAAGAAAATTAAAAAAGTAGATTTATTGATTGTAGATGATATTCACGTATTAGCAGGAAAAACCAAAAGTAGTAATGAGTTTTTGACCTTGTTTGCTGATTTTACCAGTGGTGATAAACAGCTAATTTTAGCGTCTGATCGTCATCCGTCACAAATGACAGAATTTGACGAACGTTTTAGGTCACGTTTTTCTTGGGGATTAACGGTTGCCGTCGATCCACCGGAGATTGACACTCGAGTTCAAATTTTGCAGAAAAAAGCATCTTCGTATGGCATGACCTTACCTAAAGAATGTGCCCTATTCATTGCCCAAAATGTCGTCTCTAATGTCAGACGCTTAGAAGGTGCTCTCAATCAGGTTTTTGCCAATGCCAATCTGACTGGTGCTCAGATTACGCTGGAAATGGTGCAATATGCGCTAAAAGATATTGTGGCTATGCGTGTTCAAGCGGTGAACATGGACAACATCCGTAAGGTAGTCGCTGAGTATTATGATGTGACGGTAAAAGACATCATGGGTCGCAAACGTACGCGCAGTATTGCAAGACCACGTCAAATAGCCATGGCGTTATCAAGAGAACTAACTGGAGATAGTTTTCCTGAAATTGGTCAGTCGTTCGGTGGCCGCGACCACACAACGGTGATGCATGCCTGTGACAAAGTGAATGAGCTGAGACTGGCGGATCCTGCATTTGATAAGGACTACAAGACGCTGGCGCTTATGTTGCAAGCAGGTTAATAGATAAGGGTATCGCTGTATTTTCGTGAAGACAGATGATTTATAATATCGGACATATAAGCACACAGATACCTGATGGATTATCCTTGGTAGACAAGGTATTATTGAGTCACTATTTTATATTTATACAAAGAAACCATTCAAATAAGAGTAACCAATAAGAGTAATTAAGCATGCAATTATCGATTAATCGAGAGTCGTTACTAAAAGCCATTAATTTAATTGCCAAAGCGGCTGATAAACGCCACAACATGGTTATTTTGGGAAATATTAAGCTACAGCTGTCTGAGTCAGCGCTTGTTTTGACTGCCTCTGATCTAGAAGTGGAGCTGACGTCGACATTGAAATTGCCTGCGGGTGCCTGTGTAGAAGCAGGTACAACCACATTGCCTGCAACGAAACTAAAAGACATCTGTAAATCATTACCTGCTCAAGCCCAAATCAATCTTGCCACTCAAGCCAATGAGCGTTGCCTGCTGACCAGTGGCAAAAGTCGTTTTACCTTGGGTACATTACCTAGCGAAGATTATCCAAGTCTGGGCAATCCTGAAAACATCACGCCATTGAATATCAGCCGCAATCGTCTGATAGACTTGATTCATAAAACACAGTTTGCGATGGCGATTCAAGATGTACGTTACTATCTGACGGGTATGTTGTTTGACGTATCACAGCAGCAGTTGACGACAGTAGCCACTGATGGACATCGATTGGCTTTGGCGCGTAGTGTGATTGATGTGAGTGCTGATCTTAATATGCAATCTATCTTGCCACGTAAAGCTGTGATTGAGCTTGAGCGATTGGCTTCTGAGCTTGGCAAAATGCTGGGTGAGCAAGACAATCAAGTCACGCTCAGTTTTGGTCGTGAATTCTTGCAAGTCAGTTTGCCATTTGGTGACGTTGATAGTGCAGGGCAAATCACCCAAAACTTAATGGTGACTTTTACGGCTCGTTTGATCGATGGCAAATTCCCTGATTATCGCCGTGTGATGCCGAGCAATACTGACAAGCTTGCTTTATTCAATCAAGAAAAAATGACAGACGTACTGCGCCGTGTGGCCATTTTGAGTAATGAAAAATCTCGCGGCGTGGTATTTAACTTTGCCAGCGACGGTATGGTTGAAGTAAGAGCCAACAACGCTGAGCAAGACGAAGCGGTCGAAATGATACAAGCAAAATATCAAGGCGAACCAATGGAGTTGTCTTTTAATGCAGCATACTTACAAGACGTTCTCGGCGTGGTCCAAGGTGATATACAAATGCATATGAGCCAATCGAACGCCTCTGTATTGATCAACCAGTTGAACGATGAATTTCATCAGTATGTCATCATGCCGATGCGTATATAGTGCTCAATAAATAATATTTGGATTACTGGGAGTTGAGCCATAGAGCAGTCTGCAAGTACTATATGTAAATACCGTGATTTCCATAACTCTATGAAAAATCTTAACTTCCAAAACCTTGTAAATGTTCTTAAAGACAAACTTTTGTATATAAATTTAAACCATGTCTATAGGCGGCTGTCGGTATTATGATTGAACGTCTACAAATCTCACACCTTCGTAACCTGACCCAAGTCAACCTGCCATCAGCGGCGTGCAATGTCATTATTGGTGTTAATGGTAGTGGAAAAACATCGTTGCTCGAAGCCATATTCTTGTTATCAAGAGGCAAAAGTTTTCGTCATCATCAACCAAAACGCTATATCCAGCATCATCAAAACACTGCAACTGTCCATGCCAAGATCAATGACGGCAGTACTTTGGCTATTCAAAAGCAAGCTGATGCGACGACGATTTTGCGGTTGAACCAAACCACCGTCTATAACCAAAGCATCTTAACCGAGCAACTCCCAACCTTATTAATCGATCCTTCAACCATGGATATGCTAGAGCAGGGTAGTGCCAGCCGTCGGCAACTGCTAGATTGGTTAGTGTTTCACATGAAACAAGGCTTTCATCCACAGTGGGTAGCTTATCAACGTCTATTAAAACAGCGCAATAGTTTGCTAAAAAAAACACGTCATTTAACACAAGTACAGCTTGCTGAGCTAAGGTCTTGGGACAAGGGGTTGAGTAACCATGCTGCATTGATTCACCATTATCGCGAACGCATATTCGAAGAATGGCAGCCTTACTTTGCCAAAAGCATTACTCAATTACTGCCAAGCTATGCTGAACAATTAAGCTTAAGCTATAGTGCGGGCTATGACACCAGTATCGCCCTTGATGTGCAACTCGATGAGCGATTAGAGCAGGACTTACAGCTGGGGTATACTCGTATTGGTAATCACCGAGCGGATATTCATGTGCATTGGCGCTCTCATGGTTCAACGAAGCTCAATGATGCTCTAATCAATGAGAAGATAGATACTGATGTGAATAAAGCGTTGCCAGTCTTAAAAGAACAAGCAGCAAACGTGCTGTCTCGTGGTGAAAAAAAGCTTTTGATCACCGCGCTGCGTTTGTCACAACTGCCACTACTGTTAAATAACGCAGACTCAGATTTATCTACTGGCTACGCCACCTCTCAAATAACACCAGTGGTGTTATTAGATGACATCACTGCCGAGTTAGATGATAGAGCAATACATATTTTATTATCGACATTATCGAAGCTACCATGCCAAGTATTCATGACCAGTTTGACCGATGATATTGTGCCATTGGTACAGTCGTTATGGTCAACTCCGAACGTGTTTCACGTGAAACAAGGTCAAGTATTTTTATCTTGATGTGCCTCCTTTTTCTTATCTATCTTATACTTCATACCTGTCCCAAGACAGCCTATATTCATACCATTTCTTCTAATAATATTTACCTTTCTTAAAGACAGGTTTAATAGCCATAAAACTGCCAGTAAACAGTGACTTAGAAGCAAAAAAATGCTAAAATACGGCTTTATTTTTGTCCTGTTTTCAGCAAGTTGTTTGATAGCGTTATCTAGATGTTTTTTGTTGGCTAGAAATTTTAAGTGATTGATAAATATAGTTTTTATTTCTTCTGTTTTGGCATTGTTTTATTTTAAGACAAAACCACTAACATTGGATAAATGAGAGATCAACTTAAGCTTTTTAAGCTCATCAAATATCTTCTAGAGTTTTGGCTAATAGCCTTCAAAAAATAACCCCTATCAAAGTTTTTGACTATAAAAGTTAAGTCTAAAATAACGTTATGAGGCGTCGCCGTAGTGGTGCGTTAATGACAGACGGCTGATTATGGCTAGATTAAGGAATGCACATGAGTGATTCATTACCTACAGAGCACCAGCAACTGACATCAGACAGCGTTGTCGAAACGACTGCACCAGCTGCGGTTTCTGAAGGATTACCCTCTGATTATAGCTCCAAAGATATTCGTGTATTGCGTGGCTTAGAAGCAGTACGCGTGCGCCCTGGTATGTATATCGGTGATACAGATGATGGTACTGGTCTCCACCATATGGTCTTTGAGGTAGTGGACAACTCTATCGATGAGGCGCTTGCTGGTCATTGCGATCAAATTGACATCATTATCCATGAAGACGAATCGGTTAGTGTGATGGACAATGGTCGCGGCGTGCCCGTCGATGTCCATCCAGAAGAAGGCGTGTCAGCAGCACAGGTCATCATGACAGTTCTTCATGCTGGTGGTAAGTTCGATGATAACAGCTATAAAGTATCAGGTGGCCTACACGGCGTTGGGGTATCGGTTGTTAATGCCTTGTCGAAAAAGCTTGAGATGAACATCTGGCGTGAAGGCTATCATTATCATCAAACTTACACTGATGGTGTGCCAGACGCAGATATCCAGCAGATGGAAGCCACGGACAAAACGGGTACGCAGATTCGTTTTTACCCAAGTGCTGACGTCTTTACGGGTACTATCTTCGAGTACGATATTTTGGCCAAGCGTTTGCGTGAGCTGTCGTTCCTAAACTCAGGCGTGCGTATTGTTTTGACCGACGAGCGCATCGATAAGCGTCACGAGTTCGAGCATAAAGGCGGTCTATTAGAGTTTGTCAGCTATATCAATGCTGGCAAAGATGGCGTCAATGAAGTGTTTCATTTCAACAGTGAACAAGATGATGGCATCAGTGTCGAAGTCGCGCTGCAGTGGACAGACACTTATAACGAAAAAGTGTTGTGTTTCACAAACAACATTCCACAGCGCGATGGTGGTACGCATCTATCAGGTTTCAGATCTGCACTAACACGCGGTCTAAACAGCTATATAGATCGTGAAAACTTGTTCAAAAAAGAGAAGGTCGTCGCGACTGGCGATGATGCGCGTGAAGGATTGACCGCCATCGTGTCTGTCAAAGTCCCTGATCCAAAATTTTCAAGTCAGACCAAAGACAAGCTGGTGTCGAGCGAAGTAAAATCGGCGGTTGAATCGGCGATGAGCGATAAGTTCAATGACTACTTGTTAGAAAACCCAAGTGCGGGTAAAGCGATTGCTAATAAGATTCTTGATGCGGCTCGCGCTCGTGATGCAGCTCGCAAAGCGCGTGAGATGACGCGCCGCAAGACCACATTAGATATTGCAGGGCTGCCAGGTAAATTGGCGGATTGCCAAGAAAAAGATCCGGCATTGTCAGAGCTATACATTGTGGAGGGTGACTCAGCAGGTGGGTCAGCCAAACAAGGCCGTAGCCGTAAAACTCAGGCTATCTTACCCCTAAAAGGCAAAATCCTAAACGTAGAGCGTGCCCGTTTTGATAAGATGTTATCGTCTGCTGAAGTGGGTAACTTGATTACTGCGCTTGGGTGCGGTATTGGCCCTGATGAATACAACCCTGATAAAGTCCGCTACCATAAAATCATCATCATGACCGATGCCGATGTGGATGGTTCACACATTCGTACCTTGCTATTGACCTTCTTCTTCCGTCAAACGCCTGAGCTGATCGAGCGTGGTTATGTTTATATTGCACAGCCACCGCTTTATAAAGTGAAAAAAGGTCGTCAAGAGCTGTACCTAAAAGACGATGAAGCGCTTAAAGCCTACTTGTTGTCATCGACTATTGACAATACTAAGCTACATATCAGTGCTGATGCCCCTGCGATTACTGGTCAGGCGCTCGAAACACTTTTAAATGACTATAACCAAACGCAGCTGATTAAAGCGCGCTTGCAGATTCGTTTCCCAGCGGTGATTTTGGATGCCTTAACGCATACACCGAAGCTTAGTACAGACATGACTTATGACAAGTCTGCCATGCAGGCTTGGAAAGACGCCATGCAGACTCAACTTGATGCGTTTGGTAGTGATCTAAGCCCTGAGATTGAATTGGTTAATATCCATGCGCCTCAGCCTGAGAACATGGATGCCGCTGCTGCAGATTTGCTGGGTATGACATCAGGCGTGGCCAGTCTAGAGAAAGCCGATTCAGACACGGATACTGGTAACGAAGCGCTATCTACAAAAGCGCAGTGGCTACCACGTGTCACCGTCTATGTGCACCAGTTGGCGCATCATTATCTGCTCGACTCTAGTTTTATCAATTCAGGCGAGTACAGTAAGCTACTGCGTTTGTCTGCGGAGTGGAACACCTTATTAGAAGACGATGCCTTTATTCGCCGTGAAGCCAATGCGGGCACGACCAAAGATATCCCCATCCGTGATTTTGATTATCTCTGGCAGCAGATGATGCTCGATGCTCGTCGTGGTTTAGCCATCCAGCGCTACAAAGGGCTAGGGGAAATGAATGCTGATCAGCTGTGGGATACGACAATGGATCCTGAAAACCGTCGTATGCTGCGTGTCACTATCGAAGACGCTATCGCTGCTGACCATATGTTCACTTGCTTAATGGGTGATCATGTTGAGCCGCGCCGTATCTTCATCGAAGAGAATGCATTGACGGTGTCTAATCTAGACATCTAAGCATCGCTTACTGGCATTTAAAATAAAAAATACCGCTTTCTTCATGAAAGCGGTATTTTTTTGTTTCACGTGAAACTTTGCTTATAACTTATAACTTATAACTTATAACTTATAACTTATAAATTACAACTTTTTGTTTCACGTGAAACTTAGGCGAAGAGTATTTTTAGTAGTTACGCTTCGTCAGTATTGAAACGCCATGCTAAAACGCGCGTGTTTTTTTGACCTTGACTCATCTCAATAATGCGCATTTGAGCCACATCCAATTGTTTGAGTAATAACTGTAACGGTTTCACGTTTTCAGATTTTGAGACCAAAGTGGTAAACCAGCCAACGTGCTCTGCAAAGCTTTGACTCTCTTTTGCCATTTTTGTCAAAAAAGTAATCTCGCCGCCTTCGCTCCAAAGCTCTTTATGCTGACCACCAAAATTGAGGTTTTGCGCCGCATTGCCTGATTTGGTTGAATGACGGCTTATTTGCTCATTTTCATTTTTGCCGCGATGTCGTTGTAGATTATGCTGCTTGCGGCTATTGGCTTCCATCGCTTCTTCAAGTGAGGCATGAAAAGGCGGGTTACATACGACCACATCAAAGTAATCTTGACGACCAATGATGTTTTTGAAGATAACATTAGGTTCAGGTTGTAGTTTTACTTTTACCGCACTTTTTAGCTTTGGGTTGGCCTCACAAATAAGTGCTGCCGTATTGACTGAAACAGGGTCGATGTCACTGGCAGTAAAGCGCCAGCCGTAACTTTGACTACCGATAATAGGATAAATGGCACTGGCACCAGTACCAATATCGAGCGCATGGATCTCTTTACCAGTAGGCGGCGTATTATCGTCATTGATGTGCGTGGTTTGCGCTAATAGATCAGCAATGTAATGAATATAATCCGCGCGTCCTGGGATGGGCGGACACAAGTAGCCTTCAGGAATGTCCCAGAACTTAACACCATAATAGTGCGCCAACAGTGCCTTGTTAAGGATACGAACGGCTTGGTGGTCAGAGAAATTAATCGTCGGCTCACCCTTTGGATTGGTGATGGTGTGATCGGCAAGCTCAGGCAAAGCGCGGGTCAATACCTCAAAGTCATAGCGACCCTGATGCGGGTTGCGCGGATGCAGCTGACCGAGTTTTTTGGCAGTCTCGGGCGATCTATTTCTGCGATTATTGGCGGTCGGACGACGGTTCATAGGCTTACTGGTCATAGTATCGGGCTTTGATATCTGAATATAATCAACCAGTTTAGCAGATTTCACAAAAAACTGATGGCTTATCGGCTACGTAAAATAAGATTTAATCCCAATACAATCATCGCTGATCCCAAGACGCGGTCTATCCAATGCTCGAAGCGCTGAAATCTTTGGTGAATGGCAGGAATAGAGAGCAACATGACGACTGCGCTGAACCACGCCATCTGCAACACCATCATCCACACGCCATAGATAGCCAACTGCCACAGCGGAATATCGGGCGATAACACCAGCGTAAATATGGCAACAAAATACACGGGCGCTTTTGGATTAAACACATTACAAAAAAAGCCACGACGTAAAATAGCAAAGGGGATTTCTGTATTTTCTGCTCTGTTAAACGACTTTTTGGTCGCGACATTCTGTTGAGACAGTACTAGCTGTGAAACGCTCGAGTCTGCATCTGCCGAATGGACTAAATTAAATGGTTTTTTGGGTTTGGCCCTAATACCTTGCCAACCGAGATAAATCAGATAGCCACCGCCTAGCCATTTGATAGCGGTCAATAGTGGCTGCGAATGGGCAATGATCGTTGCCAGTCCTAGCACCGAATAAATGACATGTATGCCCAAACCAAACGTGATGCCAAGACTACATATCAAGCCAGTGCGCCGACCCTTTGCTAGGGTTTGCTGCGAGACCAAAACGAAATCAGGGCCAGGCGAGGCAGCTGCGAGCAAGTGAACGCTGGTGATAAGCAAAAAACCGTGCCAAAATTCCATAAAGTGCTCTAAATGACGTCTTAATTGGCTAATAGTTGCACTTATCGCAAAGGATATCAACCGCTATTCACGTGCATCTTTATGAACCACGACCGTCATAAATCCACGCGTTGCTGCTTGTGTTCTAAAGCAAGGGTGCTATATTAAAAATACAGTGCGAATCACTGCCTCACCCATTACGTGAATTTTGACAAGGATACAGTCATGACGACGGACAGCAATACCCATACCGACAACCGCATCACCTACGAGACGCAGGGTCACATCTGCCTAATTGGTCTTAATCGTGCCAGTAAGCGCAACGCGTTTGACAGCCATATGATTCAGCAATTATCCGACGCACTCACCCATTACGAGCATGACAATGACCTACGCTGCGCGCTTATCTTCGCACATGGCGAGCACTTCACCGCCGGTCTGGATTTGATGGAGCTACAAGATAAGTGGGACAAAGGCGCGTTTGAGTTTGATCACGATCAAATCGATCCGTGGGGCATCAGTGGTCAATTACGCAGCAAACCTGTGGTCGTTGCGGTACAAGGCACTTGCTTTACCGCTGGTATCGAGCTGATGCTTAATAGTGATGTGGTCATCGCAAGTGACAACTGCAACTTTGCCCAAATGGAAGTGCTGCGCGGTATCATGCCGTTTGGTGGGGCGACGGTCAGGTTTGTACAAGCCGCTGGCTGGCAAAAAGCCATGCCGTATCTGCTTACTGGTAAGCCGTTTAACGCGCAAACGGCGGATCGACTCAATCTGATCAGTGAAGTGGTCGAAAATGGCACTGAATACGAGCGCGCACTCACGATTGCCAAAGAGATCTGCCAAGCGGCCCCACTTGGTGTGCAAAGTCTACTGTCGTCAGCACAAGATGTGAGTCGTAGCGGCATCGGCGCGGCATTGGCCAATATCCATAGCTATCTGCCAGATCTGTTTTATTCAGAAGACGCGCGTGAGGGTGCGATGGCGATGGTTGAGAGAAGGGAACCTGAGTTTAAAGGTAAGTAGCGCAACCATCGCTTGTGATATATGAAGCTAATATTTTAAGATTGCACGATTTTATTACTATGCTAAAAGGGCCACAAAGGCTAACGACCACTTATGACTGATCATTTTTATCTACTATTATTTTTGCTGTTTTTGACTTTTATGCTCAGCTTGTCAGTGGTCATGTTCCTAAAATCCATTAACAAAGAAGGTGGCCTGTCAGATATTTTGCGCAAAAAATTACAGCGCTGGCTACCTTTTGATTTTATGGAAGGTCGCTTCAACATTGATAGGCCAGAATATGTTGGCTTACGGCAAGTCTTGAAACATGGCTTACGAGAAGATTATTTTTATATCAATATCGCTACAAAGAAGCACTTTGTAGAGCTGAAAAATTATATTGCTGTCAGAGAAAAAATCGGTTTTTATGAAAAAAAATGGCGCTTTACCCTTTGGGTGATACCTGCCGTGCTGATGGTTTGCATACCGTTACTGCCATTGCAGAATGGAGTGGATAAATATGTGATGCTAGTGCCTTTGGCGTTGCTGTTCTTTTCGATTCATAAGCTAAAAGCCATGCCTTATCGGGATGAGTTCCTCGCTATCCAAAAGAGAATGTTGCAGCAGATATATAACGCCGTGTTTGATGACAATCACTTTGATAGTATTGAGTTAGCCGTCAAATTAAGGAAAGTGAATAAGGTACAAGTCTTATCCAATTATTATGAGCTAGAAGCGATTGTCGATCAGATGAACGTAAAAGGTGTGGAGTAGGATAGGGTTTAGACACTAAACTCAACCTTTTCATTTGTCGAAAATTGAACCATTATATCGATAAGTTGATTAGGCTTAATTTTATGCTCAACCATTTACAATTATGTCTATAATTTCCTTCTGAACATATGGGAGGTACTCTTCATAAAACGTAGCTGGCCGTACATTTGTTAATTTCCCTTCATCTTCAGGAATATTGATTTCGAAGCTTGTCTGATGTAACCAATTGACTCTGATAAACAAGCTATTCCAGTTTGATATATCAGTACTGTCATATTCACCAGACTGCAAACATTGTATAAAGCTCTTTGTTACTATTCCTATGCCTTTAACTTTTATATTTCGAATGTATCTAGGGCTTACACCTTTAAGATAGATAATATCACCTACTTTGAGGTGAGAAACAGCCTCATACAAATCCTTAGAATTATTTTCATTCCAGCCAATTATAAACTTACCTTCTTCAAAAAAAACACCTTTCACTTCTTGGTTATTCCATTTTGAACCTGCACCATAAATCGCCATAAATATAGACTCTTCTAATTAATTATACTAGTAATATAGTCTGTAATAAGATTGAATAATAATATCGTTTTTAATTCTCAAAGAATTTTTTATACATACATTTACCAGTCCATATTAGCTGATTGGTCGAATTGATAACATAGATGTTTAATAAAGCTTTCCATGTCTTCGGTTGAAGTCATTGCTCTAGCATATGCCCCGTCACTTGCTAGAGTAAGAATCGTAGGTAAACTACTATCCATAACATAATGCATGGCAGATTTAAGCTCAGATAGCCATAAGTGACTGATAAAATTTTCGAGCAATAAAATGACTTCATCTTCATCAAATGAAAGATCAACAAACAGTGAGAATTTATTTTTTCCTACTTGATTAGGCATAATTACAGGAATAGCACCAATGTTTGAATGAAACATGAATGTCTCGCCATTTTTACCAAATGCCCCATGAGCAATAAAATTTCTAAGTTGTCGTCTAATAAATATTAGCTCATCAAAAAAAATCTTATTTTGAGGAATATCAATATTTATTGCATTTTTGTATTTTACCTGCCATTCAGCTCCAACTAGGTTAGCTACCTGTTTTCCATTACCTATACTTTTCGTAATAATACTTAAATGTACAAATAGATGTTCGGTCCAACTAAAAAATGCCTCAATTGCTGAAGTGGCTAACCAATTTGCATTTTGACGAAACTCTGCGGTTGGGAATTGGATTATAGTTGCTTCACCATAAGATGTTTTTTGAGTTTGCTTGTTAATCTCATCTTTTCTTTTGGTAGCTTCTAGTTGCTGGGTTTTATATAAGCTTATTAAATATTTGTATCTTGCAAATAGTTCTGAACTATTATTTCTAACACTTAGTTTAGAATCCTCTACAGCTTGAGACGCTAGCCATTCAAAATAAGGTTTAGCTACTTTAATTCCTTTTTGAATACTCCTTACTATTTTTTGAGCATCTATCTCATCCGTTTCTAAATTACTTGCAAACACACCAACACCTAATTTACGGTGTTCGATTAGAAAGGCTTTGCCCTTAAAGTCTATAGGAATTGACCATGAGATCTTTTCAAATTTGCCTAAGTTTCTAAAATTCAGTAAATCATGTAAGAGAAAATAGACAAGATAATATGGTGGTAGCGCTCTTCCTGCTTCTGTGCGTTTAGCCTCGAATAAAAAATTTCTATCTGCTTTCGTTTCTTTAGTTGCAGGCTTAACATCACCTAACACTAACAATGCTCTCTGTCTCATTAACTCAAGATCATCAGGTATATTAAATTTTGACATTCCATTACTACTCCATAATATTCTAATTAGTGTATGTTAGCGATAATATAGTTTATGAAATGTAAATCACTAAATTTTCAAATGATGGCTTATATTTTATCAACTATTTTTGTGTGCTCTTATTATAAGCGCTACAGTTCGTAAATTTAATAATTAATATATCAGGGGCTTTAAGGCGAGTTTCAGCCTCGCCACGCCTAGATAAGCAGATAACAGCGGATGGCAGGATTGGCTACTTTCTACTACACAGTTCAAACCTTACCCAAGTCCTCAAAATCCACATACTCTTTTTTGCCATGAATGTTGTACATTTTGCGGTCAATTTCTGGATACAAGGTAATGTCAATCGGAGGCCTACTACCGCCCATCAAGTAAGTGGCATCGGCATTGCTGTTATTACGCATCGAGTGCGCCGCGCCATGTGCAGGGAAGCCCACAAAGTCACCAGCACGCAATTGATAATGCTCATCGCCATAGCGCAGCGACAGCTCACCTGACAGCACATAAATGAACTCATCGGATTCCTCATGATAGTGGTGCGTCGTCGTCTCATCGCCTGCTTCCACGCGTACGAGGTGCAAGCCAAACTTCGTGAGACCGACGATGTCGCTGAGCGAAACCGTATGGCGAATGGCGTGCTCATTGAACTGATGGACGTGTTTGGTCTCGGGCGTGTTATCGATATCAGACTTGGTTAGGACGTAAGCGTGCGTATCCTTAGGCGGCTTTTGGTCAGGTAGGGTCATCATCTGTCTCCGTGATTGATGTTTTGAGTGTACCTCACTATGAGCCAGTAGTGCTAGGTGTCAAACGTGGTAAAAGAGAGGTGTCTCAGTAGCATGGTGATATAGTCAATTCCCTTTAAAAAACGGTACAAAGCTGCTGGGATATATGTTACGCAGCCTCTGTCAGCGCAGACACAGCAAGCAAGTCAAATTTATACCAGTAGCGAACCAAGATTGATTTATCGATTTTATTTTGAGATGACGATATACCCATAAAGCGATTGGTTCTGACGGCGCTCATGTTGTACCCTAAGAGATTATTTTTGTGTGAGGAGAGGCCAGTGTTATACAACTTTGATGAAGTCATCGACAGACGGGATACAGGATCGGTCAAATGGCACTATAGCGATGAAACAATTCCGCTATGGGTGGCGGATATGGACTTTAAAGCCGCAGCGCCTATTTTGCAGTCAATTGAACAAGTCACGCAGCATGGCATATTGGGTTATATCAAACCCACCGAGGCACTATACGATGCGATTATTGACTGGCATGGCAGTCGTTATAACTTGCAGCTGGACAAAGACAACATCTTATTTTCCCCAGGGGTGGTGCCAAGTCTGGCGCTGATGATGCACGTCTTTACCGAGGTAGGGGACGCGGTACTGATCAATGATCCCATTTATGCGCCATTTATGAGTAAGGTTGAGCAAAATGGTCGCACGCTTGTGACCTCAGCGCTCAAAGACGTTGAGGGGCAATATCGTCTGGATTTGGCGGATATCGAAGCCAAAATCACCCAGCATGACGTCAAGCTGTATTTATTGTGCAATCCGCACAATCCGGGCGGGCGCGTATGGACGGCTGAAGAGCTGGAAGCGATTCTGACCTTGTGTAAAAAATACAATGTCGCCATCGTCAGCGATGAGATTCATCAAGATTTGACCTTGAGCGGACACACATTCACGCCTTTATTAACGCTCGCAACAGGCTATGAGCACAAGGTGGTGAGTCTGACCTCAATGACCAAGACTTTTAATATCGCTGGTATCAAAGGCTCGATGATATTTGCTAAAGATGAGGGACTAATCAAAAAAATCAGTCAGCAGCAGCACTTAAACGATGAGTATGAGCTGAATTTGTTTGCTTATACAGCGATGCGTAGCGCGTATGAGCAAGGTGGCGCATGGCTCACGCAAGCGCTTGAATATATTGAGGCCAATATTGATTTGACCGTGCGCTTTTTAGAAGAGTATCTACCTGATGTTAGAATCATGCGTCCAGAAGCGTCTTATCTGATTTGGCTGGATTGCTCTGCCTATGCAAAAGACGATCAAATGCTCTATGACACTTTGAGAGACGCCAAGGTTGAGCTGAATGCAGGGATTAAGTACGGTCAAGAAGGGCATCTTAAAATGCGTATCAACGTGGCTTGTCCCAAAGCGCTACTGACAGAAGGGTTAAATCGTATTTATCAAGCGTTAGAGAACAGCAGCAAGCATTGATAATACCAACATAAGAGCTGGGTACTACTTTTATTTTAGATGAATGAAAGCCATAAAAAACCCTGCCATTGCAGGGTTTTATTATTTTGACTACAGTCGATGCTCTCTACTTTTACAATCGGCTTATTGAGCAGACTTATAATAATCAACCATCATCGTACCTAACGTGCCGTTTTCATCAATGGTTACTATCTTGACAGTACCCGACTGCGATGCTGTACTAGCGTTGACTTGACCAGCATTGCCTAAGACGACTTGATTTCGATTAGCCGCTTTTGTGCTGTTACCGATAGCGATGCTATTTAAACCCCCTGCCATTGCCATATTACCAATCGCTACAGAAGATTCGCCTTTTGCCATGGCAGCTTCACCGACGGCAGTGGCACGCATGCCACTGGCATCAGCCAAATGACCAAACGCTTGCGCGCGTTCCCCTGTCGCTTTTGATTGCCAACCGATAGAGGTGGAGCCTAGACCTGCTGAGTTGGCTTGACCGCCAACTGCAGTGGCAGAATTCATACCAGCTTTGGCTTGGTTACCGACCGCAACCGTATCATTATTACCGCCAGCCATTGCCGCTTCACCAACGGCAGTTGCGCGTACGCCACTGGCATCGGCTAAATGACCGAACGCTTGCGCACGCTCTCCTGTTGCTTTTGATTGCCAACCAATAGAGGTTGAGCCTAGACCTGCTGCATTGGCTTGACCACCAATCGCAGTGGCAGAATTCATACCAGCTTTGGCTTGGTTACCGACCGCAACCGTATCATTATTACCGCCAGCCATTGCCGCTTCACCAACGGCAGTTGCGCGTACGCCACTGGCATCGGCTAAATGGCCGAATGCTTGTGCGCGTTCAGCCGTGGCTTTTGATTGCCAACCAATAGAGGTTGAGCCTAGACCCGCTGCGTTGGCTTGACCGCCGACCGCAGTGGCAGAGTTCATACCAGCTTTGGCTTGGCTACCGACCGCAACGGTATCGTTGGTACCGCCAGCCATTGCCGCACTGCCACAAGCAAGAGCCGTTTTAACATTGCTGGTCGCACCTAAAATAGTGGTCGCATTTGCATCATTAAGTTGACACTCAGATGCCATGACAGCCGTGGTGCTCAGAGAAGCGGCCGCAACTGCTAGGGCAAGGGTAGTGATCTTCAGTGTAGAGCGTGGCAAAAAATTCATTTTCATTGTTTTTTATCCTGTGTTTTAAAAGCTTTGAGACTTTTAGTTGATTCGGTTGGATGTTGAATAAAATAACGCTTGTCTGTTGCACTCAGCTTATTTTGTGAATGCAACAGACCGTTATCAGTGATTTACCAAGCAAACGTGACGCCGCCACGTGCGCCGACTTTGCCAGTATCCGCACCAACACCAGCGCCAGCTGAAATGGTCACACTGTCAGTTGCTCGTCCAGCAAATGACGCGCTCACAGCAGTGCTGCCATTATAGTAACCAGTACCAAATCCCATGGCATATCTTTTACCTGAAGGAATGACTGGCGTTTCCATAGACAGCGCCATTGCGATACCATCTTCTGCTTCTTCTAAGCGATCTTCTTGACGATTGTATTGTCTACGCAAGTCGCTGAACTGTTGTGATGTGGCGAGCGAGTCTATGCTGACACTGGTACCTAGTGTGCCGTTTGCGTCTGTGGTGACGATATTGGTGCCACCTGATTGTGAGGCTGTACTGGCTTGGAGTTGACCTGCATTACCCAACACGATCTGGTTGTCACCTGCGGCATTTGCGCCATTACCTATAGCAATACTGTTTGTACCGCTTGCAACAGATTTATTGCCTAGAGAGACAGAACCTGCGCCTTGTGCAGCGGAATCTTCACCGATTGCGGTAGAGCGAATACCCGAAGCACTGGCTAAATGACCAAAAGCCTGAGCCCTCTCTGCGGTCGCTGTTGCACGCCAACCAATAGCGGTAGCACCTGGAGTATCACCTGTAGAAGTGAGGCCTCCTGCATTTAAGTCAGTGCCTGCAGCTACTGTGCCAGTGAAGGCTTCACCGCCCAATACCGTGGTCGAATTACCATTGGCTTGGGTTTTGTTACCGACAGCCACAGTGTCATTGGCGCCTGCGGCAACCGCTTCATTACCTAAAGCAACTGAACCCTCGCCTTGTGCTTGAGCAGCTTCACCGACTGCGGTCGAGCGCACGCCGGTTGCTGAAGCTAGATGCCCAAAAGCTTGAGCGCGTTCAGCACTTGCCGTGGACTGCCAACCCATTGCCGTCGTACCTGCTTGAGTCGCTTGCGCTTGAGCGCCAATAGCTGTTGATGAGGTGCCAGAAGCAGTGGTTTGACGCACGCCACTTCTGTCGCCACCTATTGCAACGGCATCCAAACCTGAGGCTACTGATTGATTGCCGATAGCGATGGCATTGTCTGAACTGGCATTAGCATCTTCACCGACTGCGGTAGAGCGAACACCAGAAGCACTGGCTAAATGACCGAATGCTTGAGCACGCTCGGCGGTAGCCGTTGCACGCCAACCGATAGCAGTAGCACCCGCTGTATCACCTGTAGAGATGAGATTGCCTTCATTTAAGTTAGTACCTGCCGCTACCGTTCCAGTAAAAGCTTCGCCACCTAACACCGTTGTCGAATTACCATTGGCTTGAGTCTTATTACCCACCGCCACAGTATCGTTGGCTCCGCCAGCAAAAGCATCTTCACCAACTGCGGTAGATCGGACGCCAGAAGCACTGGCCAAATGACCGACTGCCGTAGCTCTCTCTGCGGTCGCTGTTGCACGCCAACCGATGGCGGTAGCGCCTGGCGTACCACCAGTAGAGGTGAGAGCGCCTGCATTTAAATCAGTGCCTGCTGCTACGGTTCCAGTGAAGGCTTCGCCGCCGACCGCAGTTGTAGAGTTGCCAGTGGCATTTGCGGCATTACCGATAGCGACGGTGTCGTTAGCACCACCAGCGACTGCGGCATTGCCACAAGCGAGTGCTGTGACACCATTACTGGTTGCGCCTCCAACAGTGCCATCATTGAGTTGACATTCAGCCGCCATGACGGTGGTGGTACTAAGAGAAGCGGCAGCGATTGCAAGAGTGAGGGTGCTGATTTTGAGGGCTGAGGGCGATAACAATTCCATTTTCATTATTTGTATCCTTTTGAGAAAGCCGTCATGGCTTTACGGTGGTTTGGTTGGATGTTGACAGAGATCATTGCGCACTTGGTATCAAGACGCTCCGATATGAGTAATCTAACAATTGACCATCTAGTAGTGCAGGTAGTGGGACTAGGTCACTTACGGGTCACATACTTAAAGGAACGATAATAGATTGGTCTAAACGCTGTCCTGCGATTAACGAACCAACCTACTGCGATATGTCAAAACATAAGCCATTTACCGCATTCAAAATTTTTTTGCTTGGAATAATGGCATATTGATGGCTCATATTATTGGCAATCACTTCTTTACTGTACACGGTTATATAACAAAATTCGACTACTAATCGAGGCTTATTGTTAACAAATCCTACATAAACTAAGGGATAAGAAAAGCTATTTTGTAAGCAAAAGTTTCAAGCAAATATAGAATTAGAGAATGACTATTATTCTCAAACACAGTTGTACCTGACCTTGACCGTAAAGATCATCAAAAATTATTCTCTAGATTAAAAGTAGAAGAGCAAACTATTAGCAATAAAAGACCACCGCATGAAGTGCTCAAATGGAAGATAGTCAGCGCTATAAAATGTTTTTTCTGAATAAAGTGTTTGAAACACGAAATTTTGCTGAGGAAGTAACCCTGATGCGGCCTAAACTTGTTAAAATAGGGCACCAATTTATCAATTGATGGATATCGATTTATGACTACTGCTGCTGCCACTCCCACCATTAAAGAAGATCGCATCTTAATTCTCGATTTTGGCTCACAATATAGCCAGCTAATCGCTCGCCGTGTACGCGATTCTGGCGTGTTTTGTGAGATGTTACCTTATGATATCGACACCCAGCGCATCACCGAATTTGGCGCAAAAGGCGTTATCTTATCGGGTGGTCCTGAGAGCGTACATGCAGAAAATAGTCCACGTATCAATGACGCTGTATTTGAGTTAAATGTGCCAGTATTGGGTATCTGTTATGGCATGCAAGCGATGGCGGATCGCTTCGGTGGTCAGGTTCATGCCAGTGATATTCATGAGTTTGGCGCAGCGACTATTGAAGTGACAGGTCATTCACATTTGACTGAAGGCATTGAGGACAGTAAGAGTGAGGCATCGTTAGCCAAGCTCAATGTATGGATGAGTCATGGCGACAAAGTAATCGAAGCGCCAGAAGGTTTCGATATCATCGCCAGTACACCAAGCTGCCCAATTGCGATTATGGCCAATGATGACAAGCAGTATTATGGTCTACAGTTCCACCCTGAAGTGACGCATACCCTGCAAGGTCAAGCACTACTCAGTCGTTTTGTGCATCAAATTTGCGAGTGTGCAGGCGAGTGGACGCCCGACAACATCATCGATATGCGCGTCGCTCAGTTAAAAGAGCAAATCGGTGACAAGCAAGTACTGCTTGGTCTATCAGGCGGCGTGGACAGCTCAGTCGTCGCAGCCATTTTGCATAAAGCCATTGGCGATCAGCTGACTTGCGTGTTTGTTGATAATGGTCTCTTGCGTCTGCATGAAGGCGATCAAGTCATGCAAGTGTTTGCCGAAAACATGGGCGTGAAAGTGATTCGCGTCGATGCCGAAGATTTGTTCTTAAATGCGCTGGCAGGCGAGTCTGATCCAGAGAAAAAACGTAAAATCATTGGTAAAACCTTTATCGACGTATTTGCCAACAGCGCACGTGAAGTGAGCGAGCAAAGCGATGGTAAAGTCGTTGAGTTCTTAGCACAAGGGACAATCTACCCAGACGTGATTGAGTCTGCCAAGTCACATCAAGGCAAAGCTCACGTCATCAAGAGCCATCATAATGTTGGCGGATTACCAGATGACTTAGCATTTGAGTTGGTCGAGCCGCTACGTGACCTCTTTAAAGACGAAGTGCGCAAATTGGGTATTACGCTAGGCTTACCAGAAAAAATGATCTATCGTCATCCGTTCCCAGGTCCAGGTTTGGGCGTGCGTATCTTAGGTGAAGTCAAAAAAGAATATGCTGATATTCTACGTTTGGCTGATGCGATCTTTATGCAAGAGCTTGAGCGTTCAGGCTGGTATGAAAAAACCGCGCAAGCATTTGCTGTATTCCAACCAATCAAATCGGTCGGTGTGGTGGGTGATGGCCGCCGCTATGCATGGGTCATTGCGTTACGTGCCGTTGAAACAGTGGACTTTATGACAGCGCGCTTTGCGCATCTGCCATATGAGCTGATTGAAACAGTCTCAAATCGCATCATGAATGAAATCGCGGAAGTATCACGCGTGACGTACGATGTGTCAAGCAAGCCACCAGCGACGATTGAGTGGGAATAATCCTTCCTTAGACATTGTTAAATAGTTATAAAAAAAGCCCACGTGATTGTGGGCTTTTTTGAATCTGAATGTTTGATAAAGCTATTAATGGCAATAAAAAATAGTGTACGTCAGTTACAGATAGCGGAGAAATTATTTTTCCAAAATCATATCAATATGCGGAATGTCATCTTCTAAATACATGTCTGAGGTTCTGACAAAGCCATGTTGTGTATAAAACGCTTCTAGATACTCTTGCGCGCCAATCTCAATAAATTCATTGGGCCATAAAGACTGACAAGCTCTCAAGGCTTCTTCTAACAGTTGATGACCAATACCGCCGCCGCGATGATTGGCTGAGATAGCAACACGGCCAATACTGACGGATGGATAACTCACGCCTTTTGGTAATAAACGGACGCAGGCGATAAGCTTATCACCGGCATAACCTAACAAGTGATAAACGTCTTTTTGATGATCTTTATCATCCAATTCAGGATATGGACATTTTTGTTCAACCACAAACACGTCCACTCTGAGTTTAAGGAGTTGATACAGTTGGATGGTTGTTAATTCAGTGAAAGGCTTGAGCTGCCAAGTTATCATAAGGTTTCCGTCTGATTATGGATAATACGCTACTGTAGCAAGGTTGGTGGATTAGGTCATGACTCATTGTTGATTAAGACTGTGTTTATCCCGTCAGCCGCTGTGGCCCTGCGCCTCTTTTACCCAATTCATCATAAGGATTGAGCAGTTTACAACGCTCAAGCGATAGGCAACCACAGCCGATACAGTCGCTCATCATGTCTCTTAACTCTGTCAACTGTACGATTTTTCGATCAAGCTCTCCTTGCCATCTGATGCCCAGCGCCTCCCAGTCTTCAAGGGTAATGCGAGTATGATTTGGCAATTCTTGAAGTTCTAATAATATGTCTTCTAGCGAAAAGCCTGTACGCTGTGCCACTTGAATCAAAGAGACGATACGAATGACGTGCTTTGGATATTGCCGATGATTTGAGACATTTCTTTGGCTTTTGATTAGCCCTTTTCTCTCGTAGAAATGTAAGGCTGATATCGATACGCCTGTCCTTTCACTAAGTACACCCACCGATATCCATTCAGGAATGAGTTTTTTTTGCATTTTTCGCTTGACCTCAACTTAGGTTTAGGTAGCAGAATAGGCGCAAATCAATATGAGTTCAAGTCCAATACTTGAGCGCACAGGCGACCAAAAAGAGAACAATCCATGAAAGTTAACGTATTAGCATCAAGCTCACTATGCTTGCTTTTGATTTCTACTTTAACCGTGATGTCCAATGCGACCATTGCACCTGCGCTACCGGGTTTGGCCAGTGAGTTTTCGGGAACGCCCTCTGCCGATCTTTTGGTAAAAATGCTGCTACCGATACCCGCGCTGTTTGTGGTTATTTTTGCGCCTATCTTGGGCTGGACCGCCGATAAATTTGGCCGTAGAAATCAGATTATTCTCTCAACCCTTATGTTTGCGATATCTGGTGCAGCAGGCGCAAAACTGGCAGGACTGGAGGCCATTCTCATCAGTCGTGCAATCTTAGGTATCTGTGTCGCTGGTCTGATGACGGCCATCACGGCTTTGATAGCGGATTATTTTTCTGGCCAACAACGCAGTCAATTCATGGGGTTGCAACAAGCATTCTCTAATATTGGCGGCATCGTATTTATCGTTACCGCCGGATATTTGGCCAGTATTAACGCACGCTTGCCTTTTTATATTTATGGACTTGCCATTTTTTTGGTACCGTTGGTGTTTGTCTCTATCAAAAATAGTAAACCTATCAATCCCAAGTCGGATCAACCGCCAGACGATACCGATGTAAATAGTGGCTGGAAACGAATCCTTGCAGGCTGTGCTGTTTTTCTTTTTTGTCACTTAATCGTCTTTTATATTCTACCGACGCAAATACCGTTTTTTATGGTTGATATCGGTATTATAGACCCAAGTAAAGCTGGGTTGGCTATGGGTGCAGGCACACTTGCAGCAGCGATATCTGGTGTCTTTTTTGGCAAGCTTGTCGCTAAGATTCATAGCCATGGTGTGGCGTTTGCAGGATTTATGGCCATGAGCGTGGGTATGTTGGTGCTCTCACAGGCCAGCTCTTTTGGCTTGGTTGCCCTTGGGTGTGCGCTCATGGGCATTTGCATGGGCCTTGTGATGCCAAATTTTATGGTAACAGGGCTGGCGTTTGTACCCAGTGACAAGCGCGGATTGGCGTCAGGCGTACTGACAAGCAGTATTTTTATCGGACAGTTTGTGTCACCACTGGTCACGTCTGCGCTTATCTCGGCACTGGCTTATAGCCATTTTTATTTGGTAACGGCGGGCTTTACTTTAACGCTGGCAGTCGCAAGCGCCTTCATGCTAAAAGCGAAGTCCGTATCATAATATGTGATGGTGTCACATTGCATCTAACCGCAACGCGTTTTTTACTCTCACGACAGATTAAAAATAACAACGATCATAAGGATTTTATAATGAAAGTACTAGCCTTTGGTACCAGCAACAGCAGAAATTCAATCAATCAAAAATTGGCTCGCTATAGCGCGGCGCAAATCGATGATACCATAGATAATGTAAATATCACGCTACTCGACATTCATGATCTTGAGATGCCAATCTTTAGCGAAGAGCGCGAAAAAGAAAGCGGGATCCCTGCTTTCGCGCATGATTTTTATCAGGCGATTGGTGAGGCGGACGCGATTGTCATCTCGTTTGCCGAATACAACGGCTCGTATACGTCTGCTTATAAAAACTTATTTGACTGGGCATCACGCATCGATATGAAGGTATATCAAGACAAACCAATGATTATGCTGGCCACGTCACCAGGGCCTAGCGGCGCTCAAAGCGTGCTTGCTGCGGCAGAAGGGTCCGCGCCGTTTTTTGCAGCTGATGTCAAAGGCGCACTGTCATTGCCTAACTTCTTTGATAACTTTGATGCAGAGACAGGCGTTGTCACTGATGAAGCGTTTAATCAAAAATTAAATGAGGCTATTAGCGCGCTTTAATCCTTGAACTGACTTTAAGAAGCGATAAAAAAACACTCAACTTGGTTGGGTGTTTTTTTGCTAATAGATATAATTAACTCGATTTTTTCAAATCATATATAGGGTAGAATTAAAAAATAATCGATACCGTTGGTGCAAACATGAAAGAGTCATTTATTCTATGTTCAAGTTGTTTTTCTAATCAAGGTTTAAAAATCTCGGCACAAAAACTTGGTATTAAAAACGATATGAGATGTACAAATTGTGAAGATACTAAAGGCTACAAACTGACAAAAAGCATTTTAGAGGATTTAGCTCATCAGTTTTTTGTAATGGGAAGTGGTGTTAAAGGGGATTATGGAGGTGCACCCCGCATCAAGTTCAATGAGTATCAAGAAACAAGCATCGTTTGTACAGACGACATTAATCAAGATATAAGGTTATTTGAAAAATATCTAAAGGTGGGATTTTTTCATTATGGACCCAGATTATGGACTCTTGGCTATATCACGCCCTTAGAAGACCTTCAAGATAAAGATAAGAGAATGGAGGTAATAAAGAGAATAATCAGCGAATACCCTATTCTTGAACTTGATACTTCAAAAATATTCTATAGATTGAGAGTTGCACCAAGTGAACCTAGTAATATAGGTGAGTATGATAGCTCACCTTTTCCAGGAAAAGGTAGACTGGATTCAGAAGGCTTCAAGATATTCTATGCTTCACAAGATTTGGAGGTTTGTATTCATGAGTGTAGAGTAAGCGTAACTGATGAATTGTACGTCGCTACAATTAGACCTTTGGAAAATTTAAAGATGTTAGATTTAAGCACAGAAATTTTAGAAAACGTTACTGAGTTTGAGAGCTTAAATATTTCTCTTATAATGTTGTTCTATGCTGGCAAGCATTCTTACGAAATTTTGAGACTTCTAAGCTTGGAAGCTTACAAGAAAGGGTTTGACGGTATTATCTTTCCATCTTTCTTTACACAGGCCAGACTAGGAGCGCTCCCATCACCTTCTACATATCAAAGTTTAAATAATAATATAGATGATTTCAGAGAAATTGAAGAATCTGGTAAGATCCCGAACATTGCTATTTTTGGCCAACCTATAGAAGATAAACTGGTTGAAGTACTAAGCATAAATAAGTTGTTTCTAAATAGAGTAGTATATGATTACTTTTTTGGTCCAGCAGATGTGAACTAAACTTATTTCCACCTTATTGATTCTTACTACATGAGCATCTTTGAAAGTTTGTGATAGTAAGCGAATATAAGTTTTAACTACCTACTTTTTCTCGAAGAAAAGCAGCACCTCAAAAGAAGTGCTGCCTTTATTTACATCAATACTTAAACTTAAAACCCTAACCCCGCACATTCACCACATAACGTCCCACCGTCTTACTCGCGATAAACCGATCCAAATATTCAGGCGTTTGCGCCAATGTAATCTCTTCGCCATAGCTTTCCAGATTAGGCAGTTTCATATCGGTAGCAACACGCTGCCAAATCGCCTTTTTATCTTCCAATGGAATATAGACCGAATCAATACCCAATAACGACACGGCTCTTGTGATAAATGGCATAACCGTCATCGAAAATTCAGGGGAAGCTGCCAATCCGCAACTGGTGACCGCGCCTCCTGCTTTGGTCTGTTTGAGCAAGTTGGCTAAGTAATCGCCACCGATGGTATCAATTGCATTTGCCCATAGCTCACGGCCGATAGGTTTTTGTCCGATCTCATTGATGGTATCGCGATGACGGACTTCGCTTGCACCCAGCGCTTTTAAGTGTTCGCTTTGTTCAGGCTTACCTGAAAACGCAATCACCTCATAACCCAAGTGTTTTAAGATCGCGATACTGATACTACCCACGCCGCCCGTTGCACCTGTGACTGCGACTGGTCCATCGCTGGGTTTTGCGCCCATTTTTTCTAACTTTTGGATACTCAAAGCCGCTGTCAAACCGCCTGTGCCGTATATCATCGCTTCTTTTAATGTCAACGATTCTGGACATTCTATCGCCCAGTCAGCAGGTATAGAGATTATTTGACCAAGTCCGCCTGAGGTGTCCATGCCAAGATCATAACCAAATACCACGACTTCTTGACCTTCTTCAAAGGTGCCAGACTTGTCGCTGATCACGACACCAGCGGCATCAATACCAGGTGTGTGCGGGTAGTGCTTGGTGATTCTTTTATTGCCTGATGCTGACATGGCATCTTTATAGTTGAGTGATGAATAATGCACTTCAATAAGCAGATCGTTTTCGGGTAAGTCAGTGAGACTGCGCTCTTGGATGCTTTTATTAAAATTACCATTGGCGTCTTCTTCGACGACTAAGGCGTTAAAGGTTGGTTGGTTTGACATGGTGATATCCCTATTTATTTTTTGTTGTTGGTATTTATGAGTGACTGTTTGCCTTATCTATTTAAGCAAAAAAAGCCCACCGTATTGTTATATGAATACCAATGGGCTTTTGCATATGCTTTGCGTGAGTAGACTTTGACAGTTAGTGAGACATTAAGGTTTTAATAACACTTTACCGTTTTTGCTGGATTGCAAATCACCATTGACGGCTTTTTTGATATCTGCCAAATCAAACGTGGCTTCGACAGGCAGTTTTAGATTGCCATTGGTCGCGCGTTCGATCAGCTCATCAATCAAACGTTGTTTGTTATCCACACTCATCTCTTGGCTGATTTTACTGCCCCAGAAGCCTTTGATAACTGCTTGTTTGAAGATGATATTGGTTGGATCTAGGTTCATTGGCTTACCTGACATGATACCAAACGAGGCCAACGTGCCACCATGACCGAGCAATTCTAGTAAGTCATTACTAGACTCACCGCCGATTGAGTCAACTGCCGCGATTATCTTGTCATCGCCCACGAGTTTACGAACCTGATCTTTCCAGTCGTCATCTGAGGTATTGATGTTATTTTTGATACCCAGCGCGTCTAGCTCTTTTATCGCGTCCGCACTACGGACGACATTGATAGTATTGATACCACGTGCAGCGGCGAGCATCGCAAGTGATTTACCGACCGCACCATTGGCTGCATTATGAATGACCCATTGTCCTTCTTTTAATTCTAAGAATTCAATGAGCATCAAGGCACTAAGCGGCATGGCGATAAGCTGGCCTGCGATTTGATCTTCTAAGCTATCAGGGACAGCAAACACCATATCTTTTGAGGCCACAAAGTACTCTGCCCATGTTGCTTGTACGCTGGCAGCCGCGACACGCTGACCGACTTTGACGTCTTTCACATTATCCCCAATCGCATCAATGATGCCGACGGCTTCACTACCACCGATGGCTGGCAGTTCTGGTTTAAAGCCATACTGACCGCGAATGGTGAGTAGGTCATGGTTATGGATAGAGGCCAATATGGTTTTGACTCGTACCTCATCGGCTTTTGGTTCAGGAATAGGGCTGTCGCCAAGGCTTAAGACTTCGGTGGGTTTGCCAAATTTACTATAAGTTGCGCTACGCATGGGTGTGTCCTTTTTATTTATTTTGAATGAAGTAATCGTATATGACTGAATAGATTATTATTGGTTGATTATCAGCTCATTCATCATTATCAGTTCGTTCATCAATGTTTAGTTATCAGCGCTCCGTCAAGAAGCGCGTTATCCGGTCACCACAGTAGCAAGTCCAGCTTATCGTTATCAGTACTTATTTGGTTAAATAAGGTTAGTCTTTGCTTACAGTTGTGAAGTAGCAGTTGCCCAGTTTATTTAATTGTTAACTTTGGCTTTATCTATATCTGTTGGGTCAATCACTTCAAATGTCTCGTTGACGAGGTTGGTCAGTAGCGGATCACCCTTGTCATTGACGCGAAACAAGCCGTATTCTGCTGCTTCAAAAGCATTGGCATGACCTTCTTGAAAGAAAAAAGCATTGGTTGCAAGTTTTACTGAGCCGTTGCGCAGACGGTAACGGATAGCTTTTTCATTGGTCGCCAATGTATTGGGCTGATGACTATCTGCCAAGCGTACAAAGTGCCCGACATCGCGCTCATCTAAAGCGACTATCACGTAGCTGTCAGCCGATTTAGGACGGTCACCAGTTTTATCTAACACATCCAAAACATTGCGCTCCAAGGCATAACTAAGCGTCATATAATCGCCTTGCATAAAGCCGCGTGGATCAACAGGCGCCAGTTGTAATAACACAGGATCACCACTAGCAAGATGCCTCTCATACTTCATCACATTTATACTGATAAAGGTCAAAATACCGACCAAACCCAGTATGGCAATAGTGATGGTCACGGCTGGTTTTTGCCACCGTGCTAGAGCAGAGGTGGAGACGTTGCTTGCATTAGTATATTTATTGGCATCATTCATGATAAAGGCTCCTCACTATCGACCTGACTGGCGTTATGCTGGATGCGTGCTCCAGAGGCAGGTAAGTCGTGAGCACTATAGCGCTTGATCAATATCCAGCGCAGCAGTAGCAGTACAATACCGACTACCAGCACGGAGACAGATTTGACCAATAAAGACGTATTGAGCTGGTAGTAGTACCAAAACACATAGCAAACCAAGGCGAACACGCCAATACCTAACAGAGTGCGTTTGCTATTGGCCATGGCAATGATGATAATCAAGCTAGTGGCCAGTAAGCCTGTAACATAGGTCGATACAATACCCAAGACAATGACAGCGCTGCCAGTCATCAACCCTACGGCAGAATGCCATTGGACACGGTAACGCTTCAAAATGAGGTAGGCGGCATATAGGCTGGCGAGTGTGAGCAGTCCTTGTTCCCAGTAGTAATGATAACGAAACAGCTCGTCGTTATTATCGAAGCCATAACGGTACTCGTCGACAATGAAATAGACAGAAATGCATAAAAGCATGAGCGCACTGGCATAACCAATGGCTTTTATCACCTCAGAGCTTGCTAAATGCCACCGAGCTGAAATGCGTCGCAATAACCGATAGCGCTGTAAATGACTGACAATTGCAATCAATGCCAATAGACCCAGACTGATTTCGGGTAGAGCGTAATAACCGAGTAAAAAAACCATGCAGCCAAACACCACTAAGCTCCCAATCAATCGGTACATAAAGCTTGGCACGATAAAGATCAAAGCACTTTGTAGCAATAAAAATACCCACACATTAAGCGGATGGCTGATACTACTTTCGATTAAGCTGTACACCACGTATGATTGACCTGCCACGCTGATCATGAAGGCCAGACTGCTCAAAAACATACTGTGACGTCGGTGTTCATATTTAAATAAGAGGAAGCCACACGCATTCAACAACAGCCCAATCATGCCTATCATCATTGCATTGTCTAACGCGCCAGTACTTTCTAATATTAAGGTCAAAAAACCAATAAAAAACAGGCTGGCTAACAGCCCACTAAAGCCAAAAAGGACGTGTACAAACCAAGGTGTATCTTCTTGATCATTACTATTTGAAAGGCTTGTTTCGCCATTTTTATCAGCTGCACTTCCATCAATTGCACTTCTATCAGTCGCATTGACCTCAACCGATTCGTTAACCATGTCACTTGTCGCAGTGCGCTTATGACTTAAACGAGCTGCTTTACGTAGCCAAACAACGGTCGCTGAACTCATGCCAACCAATAGCAGCGCCAACACTAAAAAACCACTGCTATTAGTGTTTTCTAATAAAAATCTACCTGCCCAAAACATCACCACAATAATGATAGAGCCACTGACATAGGTCAGCATCAATACATCAACACGGTATTGGTAAAATCGCCAAACCATAAAGCCAAACCAAATGACCCATAGCGATAATAAAACAATAGGTATCGTGAAATTACCGTTGTCAAAAATGGTGAAGATAGCGAGGTGAGTGATGGCGTAGGTACTTAATAAACCAACCACATAAGTGCTCCAGTGCAAACCAGCTCTAGTCTGATTTTGTGTATGAGCGGCGGTAGGAGACGGAGTGTCTATATCTGCATTGGCAGAAGTTATTTGAGAGGGGCTTTTGTGATCAATAAAAAATAGCCAGAGATTCAGTGCGACAAAATTAATGACGGCCAGCGCGCCTATTTCTATCACGCCTTGGTATATATTATCGTTTAACAAAAAACCAGTCACGTCTAAATAAGACAATAGGCAGGCATTCAGCAGACCCAACCACAACAACCACAGCGCAGGGAAACGAGCAATCACGGCCCACGGCGTAATCAATAGCGCCCACACAAAAAACAGCTGCCATGTGTCTGCGCCCGTCTGATAGGTCTGTCCAAACAAAGCAAGTAGGCTGCCAGTGATGATACTGGCAATGAGCAAAAGCAGTTGACGAATGAGGAGAAATTGTCGCCTAACACACAAGCCAACGTATAGGGTAATGGTTATAAACAGTGCGCCTTCGACCAGTGCAAACTTACCCATTTTGCCCATGTCTAACCAGTTATAAGCGATAAAGAAAACAAGGGCTAACGCCAGTGCGACTGATCCAATCACCAGCAGCGCTTTATCAAAAAAAGCAAGCCATGTCTGCTTGGTTGGGTAGATGTCAAAGTGGGCAGCCGTATCATCGGCGCGTTCGATAGGAGAGGTATCGTGTTTAAGCGAATGCTCAGTCGTGCGCTGTGGTTGGTTCATAGCACGCTCTCATTAAAAACAGTGTAAAGACTATCTTATCAAAACTACCAGCTGAACCCAGTCATTTATCGACAATCCTCTTAGTATAATTGTAGCGTTTTTAAGACAGCTCAATTCGATAAAGTCTTGGCAAAAATAGGTACAAGATGATGAAACGATAGGGACTCATTTCGTTAATGACCTTGTTCAACAGAAAACTGCTGATGACGCTATTGCCTCTAAATGCTTTTTTAACGTTTATTTTTGCCACAATTTTATCCAAGTCTTACAAAAATAAATGACAGAAAAAAAATAAAATATTGAGAGGGTTTTATCACAGAAAATAAGTTTGACGATGGATACCACCGTCACAGGATTGGCGGACAACTATATTCAACGGTCTTTTACGACCAGTGATTAGTTATTAAAAACAATATTGTAAGTGGAAATTACCATATTTTTTTGTGCGTTTTGCTCAATACCTTATGAATACAGACCTTGCGAATCATAACCGTTGGCTAAAATCATAAAGCAAGTCGTATCAAACAAAGAGATATAAACGGTATGTTTATGACGATAAAAGGTTATAAATACAATAAAAAACTTCTGTTATTACTGGATTTTTACTCAATTTTCAGCCATCAAAAAAACTTATTTTTAGATATTTTTCGCACTTATGTTCAATCTGAGCATATCGAAAATTGTTGACATTGATACTGTTTTTTATTACTAATGGTTATCCATAATGTTACTAATAATTATCCAAAGTCATCTCTATTACCATAATTAAGTCTCAATTTTGTTTCAAGATTTATGCTTCAACGGTCGAATAAAGCGACGAGTGGTATAAATATTGAGAATTAGTTTGTGCTCAGATCTGACGCCTTCAAGCCTATCAGACCGCGATTTCAGGAGCACTGCAGCATTGGTTGCTGTGACGATGATTGCTGTGACGATGATTGCTGTGAGCGTGGTTAGAGTGCTCGTGGTTAGAGTATGAATAGAGTGGATAAGTATCAGCATACGGATAAATTAAATGGACTTACTACAACTCAGTAAATCCGCCCAGCCACTTACCTGCTAGGATATTACATGATGCGCCCTTCCAACCACCTTCTGACGTCTGTGTTTTTACCCACTTCTCTTGTACTGGCCATGTTTATGACAGGCTGTAGCAACAACTCTGCAAGCGATGGCACTGCCAGCCAATCTTCAAATATCGATCCAAACGTATTGGCCGACACTCAAGAATTGGTTGTCAATAACGCTGCCGAGCCAGAGTCGCTTGATCCGCACAAAGTCTCTGGCGTCCCTGAAGCAGGTATCGACCGTCAGATGTTTGAAGGGCTGACTAATACGGATGCGGATGGCAAAACCATTCCGGGTATGGCGACAAGTTGGGAGAGTTCAGACAACAAAGTGTGGACGTTTAAGCTGCGTGATGCCAAGTGGTCAAATGGTGATCCTGTGACCGCAGAGGATTTTGTTTATAGCTTGCGCCGTCTGGTCGATCCAAATACCGCTTCTCCTTATTCGAGCTATCTAGTCGATGCCAAGATTGTGGGCGCTGAGCAAATCGTTGAGGGTAAAGCGGGTATAGACACCCTTGGCGTAGAAGCACTAGATGACAAAACTCTGCAAGTGACTTTATCAGAGCCTGTGCCTTATTTCCCAGACATGATGATTCACAACTCGGTCAAGCCCGTCCACCAAAAAACGATCGAAGCGTTTGGTGATAAATGGACAGACCCTGCCAATATCGTGGTCAATGGCCCTTATAAAGTCAGCAAATGGCAGGTCAATGATCAAATCGTCCTAACGCGTAACCCTGCTTATTACGATGACGCCAATACCAAAATTGATACTGTCACGATGCTCGCGATTCCTTCTAGTACCACCGATGTGGCGCGCTATCAGGCAGGCGAGGTCGATATGACCTACAACGAAATCCCAACTGAGCAATTTGCGTCTCTCAAAGAGCAGCTTGGTGATGAGCTAACCGTCTCTCCTTATCTGTGTACTTACTATTATGAATTTAACAATGTCAAACCACCATTTGATGATGTCAAAGTGCGCCGTGCGCTCGCCTTGGCATTAGATCGTGACACGGTAGTCGATAAGGTCATCGGCCAAGGGCAAACAGCGGCGTATCAGCTCACACCGACCGCGACTAATGGCGGTGTAAAAAACATGCCAGAGTGGGCAACATGGGATAAAGAGAAGCGTCTGGCAGAAGCCAAAAAACTGCTGAATGAAGCAGGCTATAGCGAGAGCAATCCACTGACATTTGAGCTGCTGTACAACACCAATGATCTTCATAAGAAAACGGCGCTTGCCGTCGCCTCGCTATGGAAACAATCGCTTGGCTTCGTAGATGTCAACTTGATCAATAAAGAATGGAAAACCTACCTCGATACTCGCCGTAATGGTAACTATCAAATCGCGCGCGCGGGTTGGTGTGGTGATTACAACGAGGCTTCAACTTTCTTGAACATCGTAAAAACAGGTAATAGTAACAACCACGGTAAATACTCCAATGCCAATTTTGATAGCCTGATGGCACAAACGCTAAAACCAGGTGTGACGCCTGAGCAGCGCGTTGATTTATACAACAAAGCCGAGGCTCAGCTGGACAAAGACATGCCTTTATTGAATGTTTATCACTATGTCAGCCCTCGTTTGGTTAAGCCTTATGTTATTGGCTTCCCAATGAAAGATGCCCTAAACAACTGGCAAGCAAAAGATTTATCCATTGCTAAACACTGATAGATCAAGATAAAACTGAGTGCGATGATTGAGACCTCGGCTGACTCATTGCACTCACTGCTATTGCCAGTAAGCCATCATGGCGTGTTACATCTGCTGTATCTTTCTAGCTTTTATTGAGCTTAGAAGCCAGCATTTCCATAGAAGAGGTATTATGTTAAAACTGATTTTTCGGCGTATTCTAGAGGCCATCCCGACCTTATTTGTTTTGATAACCGTCTCCTTTTTTATGATGCGCTTAGCACCAGGCAATCCTTTCTCAGGCGAGCGTACCTTATCCCCGGCCGTACTGGCCAATATTGAAGCCAAATACAATCTTAATGATCCTCTTTGGTTACAGTATATCCATTATCTGGGACAACTTGCTGTCGGCGACTTTGGACCTTCCTTTAAATATAAAGACTATACGGTCAATGAGCTGTTGTCGCAGTCGTTTCCAGTATCGATGGAGCTTGGGGTTTATGCGTTTATCTTAGCATTGGTCTTAGGGTTGATTTTTGGGGTAATCGCAGCGCTTAAGCAAAACTCATGGATAGATTATGTACTCATGGCATTTGCGATGACGGGGGTTGTGATTCCAAGCTTTGTTAAAGCCCCATTACTGGTGCTCATTTTTGCGATCATTTTGCACTGGCTGCCAGCGGGTGGATGGAATGATGGCGCGTTACAAAATCTCATCTTACCAGTCACCGCCTTGGCCTTGGCATATACGGCCAGTATCGCGCGGATCATGCGTGGATCAATGATTGAGGTGATGAATAGCCAATATATCAGAACGGCTAGAGCTAAAGGCTTACCGATGCGCCAGATTGTCATGAAGCACGCGCTGAGACCGGCGATGTTACCTGTGATTTCCTATTTAGGCCCTGCCTTTGTCGGCATTATCACAGGCTCTATCGTGATTGAGACTATCTTTGGTTTGCCGGGTATTGGGCAGTTATTTGTGAATGGCGCACTCAACCGTGATTATGGTGTGGTGCTTAGTTTGACCATTTTGGTGGGTGTATTGACCATCACCTTCAATGCCATCGTTGATATTTTATATGCCATGATTGACCCAAAAATTCAGTATTAAATATGATGAATTATTATTTAAGCAGATCATTACAAGGACAACTATGAGCCTTATTGTAGACCAGCCCACCGACATTATCCTGTCGCCAGCGAAAGAGATTAAAGGTCGCAGTCTTTGGCAAGATGCGTGGCGACGTTTTTATCAAAACAAGGCGGCTGTGGCCAGCTTTTTTATCTTATTACTGATTGGGGCTTTTGTCCTATTTGTCCCGTTGTTTGCTCCTTTTGGTTATGCCGAGACCGATTGGAATTTTATGCAAGCTGCGCCTTCTATCGAAAATAAGCATTATTTTGGTACCGATTCACTTGGTCGAGATTTATTGGTGCGTACCGCCGTTGGTGGCCGTATCTCCTTAATGGTTGGGATAGCGGGAGCGACGGTTGCTGTACTTTTCGGTACCATTTATGGTGCGACGTCAGGCTATCTTGGCGGTAAAGTTGACATGGTGATGATGCGGTTTTTAGAGATTTTAAGTGCCTTTCCGTTCATGTTTTTTGTGATTTTATTGGTCACGATATTTGGACGCAACTTGGTCTTAATCTTTGTCGCTATCGGACTGGTGTCTTGGTTGGATGTCGCTCGGATTGTTCGTGGTCAGACGCTCAGCTTGAAGAGTAAAGAGTTCATCGAAGCGGCTCATGTAGGCGGCGTCTCAGGCTTTAATATTATCAAACGCCATATCGTGCCTAACGTGCTGGGTGTGGTGGTGATTTATGCCTCACTACTGGTACCGACGATGATTTTGTTTGAGTCGTTTTTGAGCTTTTTGGGACTGGGTGTACAAGAACCGATGACTAGCTGGGGTGCGCTATTGCAAGAAGGCTCTCGCACCATGCAAGTGGCGCCTTGGCAGATTTTGATTCCGTCGGCTTTTTTGGTCATTACTTTATTTTGCTTTAACTTTATTGGCGACGGTCTACGTGATGCGTTTGACCCTAAAGACCGCTAGGAGAGTGACATCGTGGTAACTAAAGAATTCAGTAACACCATTAATGACAATCTTAATGATGGTTCTAATAACAGTCTCATTACGCCTTCGAACACCTTGCTAGCAGTAAAAGATTTGTCCGTTCAGTTTAAGACTGAGGATGGTCTGGTGACAGCGGTGAATGGGTTAAATTTTGATCTGCATGAGGGTGAAACCTTAGGCATCGTTGGTGAATCAGGCTCTGGCAAATCGCAGACCGCTTTTGCCATTATGGGATTGCTGGCAAAAAATGGTCATGCCAAAGGCTCAGTACGCTTTCAAGGCAATGAGTTACTCAGCTTGTCGCAAAAGGCACTGAATAAAATCCGTGCCGAACAAGTGGCGATGATTTTTCAAGATCCCATGACGTCACTAAATCCTTATATGAAGATAGGCGATCAGCTCGCCGAAGTATTGACCTTGCATAAGGGGATGAATAAAAAGGAGGCGTGGGCAGAGTCGATACGCATGCTAGATGCCGTCAAAATCCCTGAGGCCAAAAAACGCATTGGCATGTATCCGCATGAGTTCTCAGGCGGTATGCGTCAGCGGGTGATGATTGCGATGGCATTGCTCTGTCGCCCTAAATTATTAATTGCTGATGAGCCGACCACCGCACTTGATGTGACGGTTCAAGCGCAAATCATGGTGTTATTGAACGAGCTAAAACGCGACTTCGGTACGACTATTATTATGATTACCCATGATTTGGGCGTAGTAGCGGGTATCTGTGATCGTGTCCTTGTGATGTATGCCGGTCGCACGATGGCTTATGGCGAGACGGAGGAGATTTTTTATACCCCGACCCATCCATATACCATCGGGTTATTAAAAGCCATTCCGCGTCTGGATAACGAGATGGGCAAGCTTGAGACGATTCCTGGCAGTCCGCCAAACTTACTGGACTTGCCTGCAGGCTGTCCTTTTTATGAGCGCTGCCCTCATGCGATGGATATCTGCCGTGATACGCCGCCGCCACTTGAGTTTTTGCCGCACGACCGTCAGCGCGCTTGTCATTGGCACCCTGAAATGAAATTAGATACCTTGACGGATATCGATGCCAATCATCCATCAGAGATAGAGGGGTAGACGATGATGACACAGATTACTAATAGCAGCGCAAGCCAGCCTAAAACACCGTTACTCAAAGTACGGGATGTCCATACCACGTTTAATATCAAACAAAAAGGCACTTACTTTTGGCAAAAGCCTGCGACGTTAAAAGCCGTCAATGGTGTCTCGTTTGAGATATTTGCTGGTGAAACCTTGGGCGTGGTAGGCGAGTCAGGCTGCGGCAAATCGACCCTTGCTCGTACTATCGTGGGTTTGATCGAAGCCAACTCTGGTAGCATCTTGTTCAATGAAGAAGAGCTCGTCGGCGCGTCCAAAAAAACCATGAGAATGAAGCGCAAAGACATTCAAATGATTTTTCAAGATCCGCTCGCCTCATTGAATCCGCGCATGACAGTGGGCGATATCATTGCCGAACCGCTACGTACTTATTATCCCAAAATGAAAAAAGGTGACGTACAAAGCGAAGTACGTGAGATTATGAAAAAGGTGGGACTACTGCCCAATCAGATCAACCGATATCCGCATGAGTTCTCAGGTGGACAGTGTCAGCGCATTGGCATTGCCCGCGCTTTAATCTTAAAGCCCAGAATTATCATCTGTGATGAGCCAGTCTCGGCGCTTGATGTTTCTATTCAAGCGCAGGTCATCAATTTATTGCAAGACATCCAAGAAGAGATGGGACTTGCGCTTATCTTTATTGCCCATGATTTGTCGGTGATTAAGCATATTGCTGATCGAGTGCTGGTCATGTATTTGGGCAACGCCGTCGAGCTTGGAGTAAATAAAGCGGTGTATGGTAATCCGACCCATCCTTATACCCAAGCATTGATGTCGGCGGTACCGCTACCTGATCCTATTGCTGAGCGCAATAAAACCATTCAGTTATTGGAAGGCGATTTGCCAAGTCCGATTAATCCGCCCTCAGGCTGCGCGTTTCGGACGCGCTGTCCACTAGCGGATGAGGAGTGTGCTCAAATTAAACCGGTGCTGGAAGGGAATATAAACCACCGAGTGGCTTGTCTAAAAAATAAAGTCGAGGTGATATCGTAAGTTAGCAGCCCTTTAATAATAGACGACTGTGTTAAGTTACTTTATAAAACAATACCAAAGGTGAATAACATCATCTTTGGTATTTTTATAGGCGTGAGTGTTGATATATTTAGGGCATGTCGAATATTCAAAATGCCATAAACCACGATAAAGTAACCATAGCGAGATTGACATGAATTTTGCGCAGCCGCTGTCTGCGAAGGTACAGCAAGCAAAATTTATGTCAATAGCACGTGATATTAGCCCGCTCTTTAATAAAACTCAATGCGACTCAGCACATGTTCTTGAATCATATAGGCACAAACATATGCACTCGGCCACGCTACGATAAAGGCCAATCCCCACGAATGGAACAGCGTATCAAAAAACCCCTCGGTCCAGCCGACTTTAATCAGGATCAAAGCAGCTGAGATAATGAGTGACATCATCAGTGCCATAAGTCCGGTAAAGATTAGACGGTAGTATTTGCGCCGTGTACGGATTCTGATGGTGGGTATTTTACTCATAGTTTTACTTATTTTGGTGATAAAAAGTTAGGACATGTCAAACATTCGCACGCTATTTGCATTGTAGCAACACCGCACAGTTTTCAAAAGCGGTACTACTGCTAAACGTTTTGTTGCCGAGTACCCATAGTAAGGATAAATTGCTGGGTTGAGGGAGGTAACGGTTATTGTCAAAGCTGACTTCGCCGCGATCAAGCTGATTGGCAACGATAATATAGCGTGAGGGTGAGCTGGTAAATGTATTATCCTTAATACTTAATTTTTGAATATTAAATTGCAGGAGTAGCTGACCACCTTGTTGCTTACCAAGATCATTGTTGGTGACGGTATTATTAACAAGGGTGATTTGTCTGACGCCGCCACGTTGCTCATCATAGCCACCGACTGCGAGACCAGCATAGCTGCTATCGGTGACCGTATTGCCCTCTACCCAGACCTCTTCTGTCAATTTTTGGAAGTGTTCACTGGCGACTTCGATACCAATATCATTGCCAGTCACGGTATTGTTTTGAATAAATACTTGCCTGCCTCCATCGACATAAATACCACCCGCTGAAGGATTATCACCTTTGTAGCCAGGATTGCCAACGATGCTATTGCGCGTGACCGTATTGCCAATGATATCGCCTCGTCTGGCATAGTCGTTAGCGGTCTCTGCTGTTCCTTCAAAACCAATGATGTCGATACCAATGTTATCGTTGTTATTGACTTGGTTATGGTTCACTTCAAAGTTAGTCACATCCCCATTGAGTACGATCGCTTCACTACGACCTAAGGTGAGGTTTTCGACTCGATTATTATTGACCTGAATATCCCTAATAGGCTGAGTACCGTACACCGCAATGCCATGCGCATTGCCATACTCATTTTTAACGCGCGTGCCTAGATTATGAATATAGTTGTTTTCGATGAGGATATTATGGCTACTACCTGTCACATAGATCGCAGTGGGCGTAACCTGATCGCTAGTTGTCCAAAAGTTAGTAAACTCTAAGCCACGAATGATCACATAAGCTTGTTCTTCTATATGGAACAGATGCTCATCGTCAGTACTTGGCGTGCCTGTGATGACTACTTTTGCAGCTGGCATCGCCTCAAAAATAATAGGCTGTGACAGTGTGCCAGAGTTTTCAATATAGACAGGCCCTTTATAAGTACCGGCGGCAATGTGTACTGTCGTTCCAGCGGTGGCGAGATCCGCCGCTCTTTGTATGGTCAGTACTGGTGAGTTAGCACTACCTGTTGCCGTATCGCTACCCGTTGTCGCCACGTAGATATGTTTACGCGTACTGTCATCGAGCGTTACATCATCAAGGGCTGAGCTGCGATCATAAAATGCTTGGCTATTAGATGTCGGTGGTACTGTTTCAGGCGGTGTCGGGATATTTGGTATTGCGGGCGTGGCTGGTTCAGAAGTAGTAGGAGGAGTGGAAGCGTTTGAGTCTGTATCTGAGTCGCCACCACCGCAAGCAGGCAATACAATCACTACGGATGCAAGTAATCCAATAGGCAATAGCATGGATGAACGAATCTTTGAATACAGCGTTGACTGACGAGTCTTCATAGTACTTCCTAATAGTAGGATATAAGCTATCGATGAACAAAAAAGTAGATAAGTCTGAAGGGATCTTTGCTATAGCGGTTATAAAAATTGTCTTAAAAATGATTTATATCATATAACGATTTTTGCTACGATTGAATGACTTTTTACGCTTACGCGTTTGTCTCTAGTCCGCTTAGATGACCACTGATTGAATTGAGGACACCTCTTAATAAGGAAGAAAAATGCCTAACCAGAATCAGCAACACCCATCCTCTCAGCAAACCACGCCTCAATACAGTACTCAAAGAACACTTGGCATCATCGGTGGCATGAGCTGGGAGAGTACCGAAAGCTACTATCGCCTGATTAATGAAGGTGTCAAAGCCAAGCTGGGTGGATTGCATTCAGCAGATTTGCTCATACACAGTGTCGATTTTGGCCCTATCAATACGTTGCAAGAAACGGGAGAGTGGGAAGCACTGGGTTCGCTTATGGTGAGTAGCAGTAAACGCTTGCAAGCGGCGGGCGCGCAAGGAATCATGATCGCTTCTAACACCATGCACAAATTATTCGACGATGTACAATCAGCCACAGACCTACCATTGATCCATATTGCAGACGCCACTATCGATGCCATCAAAGCACAAAATCTCACTAAAATAGCGTTACTCGGCACGCAGTTTACGATGACCCAAGATTTTTATAAGCAGCGTTTGATTGATGCAGGGCTAGAAGTGGTGATACCTGCCGAGGACGAACGTGCCGAAGTACACCGTATTATAAAAAAAGAGCTGTGCGTCGGTGAGTTCAAAGACAGCTCACGGGCATATTATCGTCAAGTGGTTGAAGCTTTAGCGGCGCAAGGAGCAGAAGGTGTGATATTAGGCTGTACTGAGATTGGTCTACTCATCACTCAAGCAGACAGCCCAATCCCTGTGTTTGATACCACTGCAATACATGCCGCTGCTGCGGTAGATTTTTTATTGTCTGATATAGGGCTTTAGTATATGCAGCAATAAGTCGAGATTATAGACAGCTTACTCCTTATACCAATGAAAAAGAGTCATCAAGCTAAACGTATATATAGTCAGCTGAAAATGATACATCAATTTAAATACGCTACTGGAAGAAATTTTGCACAGCCTCTGTCGTTATAGGCTCTGGTATAGACACCGCACGCAAGTAACATTTCTTCCAGTAGCGCTATAACACTTTTAAAGCATCTTAACTATATATAAACCACGCTATTAGCCTTTATTACTCTTTATCATGCGGTGTCTATAAAGTCGTCTGCGAAGTCGTCGATGTAGCCTTGTGATACGGCGTAACGGGAGCAGCTTCCACACAGTCGTTGGTGCGATATCTCGGCACGACGCAGAGGTGCCACCATGCACGCGATAGCCTTCACTGCCTTGAGCAGCCTCTTCTGCGACCAGTTTTTTACCCTTGCGCCATCCGCCATGTACATATAGTCCTGCCCCCATCAGCGCGGTGGCTACCATGCCTGCTGGGAACGACAGCCACAGTGCGTCGTCCCCAAGGAGTGGGTAAAGCCCGAACGCAAATCCAAGGCGCACGGGGTACATCGAAATCGCCATAACGACCAATGGCCAAATCACATAGCCGTTCGCTCGCATGGTGCCAAACAGCACTTGCGCTATCCCAAAAAAGACGAAACCCCATGTTGCCATTAACTGAATGTGTTCTCCAATTGGCAACGCTTCGCTATCACTACCAAGGAAAAAGCCCAAAATAGTGCCATCAAAAATCGTCAGCACCGCGATAATTGCACCGGTCAATATCACGTTAAAAATAAGTCCCCATCGCGTGATGTCTGAGACTCTACTCCATTTATTAGCACCGATATTTTGTGCAACCATCGCACTGGCGGCGGCACTGAGCGCCATCGCTGGCATCTGCACGTATGTCCAAAGTTGCTGGGTAGCACTATAAGCGGCGGTCGTCTGTACCCCTTCGCGGTTGATCAGTGACAGCATGGTCAACGCTGCCGAAGAGATAACGATCATTTGCAGACCCATCGGCAACCCTTTTGAAAACATTGACTTTAGGATTTCTCGGTCTGCGCGTAAAAAGCACAGTTCTGGCATCTTAAGTGTCAGCACAGAGCCACGCAGGTACATGGTGATCACCATACCAATAAGTGCTAGTGTGTTTGCGGTGGCAGTTGCGAAAGCTGCGCCAAATATACCCCACTCGGGAAAGGGGCCTAGACCCAAAATCAATGTTGGTGTCAAAATTACATCAAAAACCACCGAGATAATGATAAACCAAAGCGGCGTCGTAGAGTCGCCTGTCCCACGCAGTGCCATCATGATCAGCGTAAACGTGAGTGTGACAGGCATTGCAACGAAAATCATGCGTAGATAGGTCAGAGCAAGATCTACCGCACTGGCTGGCGTGCCAAGCAAATCCAGTAGCATTGGCGCAAATAGCCACCCTACTGCCGACACCACTATACTGATCGGAATAATACTACCGAGCGCCGTTCCCATGGTTCTTTTGACCATAGTCTCGTCACGGCGGCCCATGGCTTGACCAATCAAAATAGTAGACGCCATACCAAAACCAAAAACAAAGGAGATGAGTATAAACATCAAAATGTTGCCGTTCGCTGTCGCGGCGAGCGCCTCTTCCCCTAAAAACCGCCCCACCCAGACAGCATTGATTGAGCCGTTTAACGACTGTAGCGCTGATGATCCAAGTGTTGGCAAGGCAAATAGGAGCATCGTTTTGGCAATTGACCCTTCAGTGAGGTCACGCCGTTTGTCAGTGGCAATGCTGGTGTCGCTCAATGTCTTTCCTTTTGCACCGTTCAATTGGGCTTCGGTTTGTTATAAGAATGCGTCCTAAGAAAGGTGTTAGATAACAGACTTAGGATTGATGGAATAAAAACGCTTATTATAAATGACAATGCCTATGTCATCTTGATTAGAACGGTAAACAAGTCAAGTGCTGACATAAGCTCCAGTACTGAATGTGTTACTAACTTTGTTACTTTCCTTTTGATGTTGTGTCTTATATACGATTAGGAGGCCAGTCCGGTTTCTACTTATTATAAAATCCTGATGGTTATAAAAATCCTAAAAAGCATGACGCTGATTTGACTACAAAGTAATAGATTTATAAATACGAAGAAGCATTTATCGTTAGAATCATAGCGTAAATACTTTTTATACTATAGTTGATGCAATTTAAGAGTGGTACAAGGTAACCGAGTACAGAGGTATAGGTCATACTTCAAGCGAGGTTAACGCTGTAACGCTTTTATAGTGGATTGACTATATTTCTAACAAGGATGTTTCGATGACACTAAAACGTTTAAGCCTTGTCGCACTATTTAGTCTGTCAGTCGTCGGCTGTAACACCGCGCCTAATACGCTTGCCGTCAATGCGACCCAAAAGTTGATACAGTTTGAGCGCAATAAAGCCAACCTTGAAAAAAAGGTAGTGACGCTGGCCTCTGGCGATACTTTGACCTATCTAGAAGGTGGCAATATTAACGGCGAGCCTTTACTGCTCATCCATGGGTTTGGGGCAAACAAAGACAACTTTACCCGTATCGCCAAGGAGCTGAGCGATTATCATCTGATCCTGCCAGACTTGCTAGGCTTTGGTGAATCCAGCAAACCGCCGCAAGCTGACTATCGCGCCGATGCTCAGGCGCAGCGTTTACATGAGCTGCTGCAAGCCAAGGGCATGGCGTCCAATATCCATGTCGGTGGTAACTCAATGGGCGGTGCTATCAGTGTTGCTTACGCGGCCATGTATCCCGATAGCGTCAAAAGCTTGTGGCTACTCGACAGCGCAGGTTTTTGGTCAGCAGGATTCGCTCAAGATCGATTTGGCGATGGCGATATAACAAGCAGCCCGCTATTGATCGAAACCAAAGAGGATTATTTTGCCTTATATGATTTGGTCATGTACAAGCCGCCTTACATTCCCAAAACCGTGCAAGCGGTCTTTGCTCAGACCAATATTGCCAACCGCGAACTACACGGCAACATCCTTGAACAAATCACAGCAGATAATGTGGAAGCACGTGCCAAAGTGATCGTGCAGCACAATATACCCACGCTCATCGTTTGGGGTGCTGAGGATAAAATCATTAAGCCTGAAACCGCCCTCATAATGAAACAAATCATGCCACAAGCACAGGTGATGATGATGCCTGAGGTTGGGCATGTACCGATGGTCGAAGCGGTAAAAAAGACGGCCAGTGATTATAAAGACTTTCGTGCAACGCTTATGGACAAGTAACTCACAAGTCTTTTATTAACCGCGTTAGTAAGGCGTCTGTACTTTCATTTCTGACCAACGTGACGCCTTGTCCTGCCCATAGCGACAGATGCTCGGCGTCCAAATGCTTGGTCGCATCCGCCCGCATAAACTTGCTCATGGCATTGAGTTGCGGGTAGGGCGGTAGCGCATCTGTACTCTCAAATTGAGCAAAATCACGCAGATAATCGTTTAGTAAACCACGAGCAAGCTTGCCTGAAAACAGTCGCGTTAAGCGTGTCTCGCTACTGCGTACTCCTTGACTGGCATCAAGTAGAGCCTGTTTATAGGTGTCATTGATACCGCACTGATCTGTCGTCAAAAACGCCGTGCCCATTTGTGCAAGCTCAGCGCCTGCTGCTTGTACTGCCTTGATATCTTGGGCAGTCATAATGCCACCTGCGGCAATTAATGGAATGTCGGTGAGGGCGCGTATTTGGCTAATCAATGTCAATAATCCCAATGGATCGGTTTCGCTTTGTGGCAACCAACCACCGCGATGACCGCCTGCCTCTGCTCCTTGCGCGCAGACTGCATCTGCACCAATATCGCTCCATGCTTTAGCTTCTAATGGATGATTGGCTGTACCGATGACGCGTGTGCCGACACTTTGCAAACGCTGAACTTGCTGGGCGCTGATAATACCAAAGGTAAAACTGGCGACAGGCACAGGGTTGCCATAGAGCACTTGTAACTGCTCGGCAAAGCTCTGAGCTGGACGTTCGGGTAGCGTAAATTCTATATTCTGCGCTTGGTAATAATTACTCAGCCAAGCAGGCATATCGGTATCAAAGGTGCTCGACTCCTGCTCAGATAACACCATCAGATTGACTATAAAAGGACGGTCGGTCAGGGCTTTAATCGTATTGATTTGACTGTTTAAAACGTCTGGCGCGGTCATGCCAGCCCCCAATGAACCTAGCCCTCCAAAGTTACTGACGCAGGCGATCAATTCAGGCGTGGTGGCACCGCCTGCCATTGGGGCTTGAATAATCGGGTAGGTGAGGTTAAGCGTTTTGAGTAAGCTCATGAATGGCTCCTTTTTATTAGGATATTTGCATGGCTTACTGTAGCAGAGGTAGGCGGTGCGTGTGTTGGATAGTGTTTATTTAGTTGCTGAATAGGGTGGTGGGTTTTGACTATGAAGTTGTAGTTAAAATAGTTGGCTACAACTCTATAGTTAACCTCGATTGGCTCATATAACTTATATTAGCCATCGTTGAATGCTAGATAGACTCTCATTTTTTAATTAGATGAATTTACCGTTAGTATGACGCCGAACCCATCAGGGTCAGTCAGCTCGATACCATTTTCATGCCAATACGGATTTTGTGAGGTGATCGGTAGTATATCTGCCTGTTTCGCTCTATCTATAATGGTTTGGACTTCCTCTTCGCTATCTAAGTAAAATACGATCAAGTCGTCCCTGTCAGGATGATGGTCTGCTTTGTTATTGGAATAGGTAAACTCCAGATGCCAATCTTGATTGGGCAATCCTAAAAACACACCATCATAACCATTATGGTCTTTGAAGCCGCCCAGCTTTTCTAGTCCAATAATATTCTGATAAAAACTAATAAGACTATCCAAATTATTGGTGTGCCGTGCATAGCGAAATTTCATAAGTATCCTTACTCAATCCTAGTCCTGCGGTGGCCACGGACGATCCGCATCACTCTCAATCCATTCGGCGACGTAGCCTGTTGGCGGTAGCTCCCAATCAGACTGACCCAACGCCGCAAGCACTTTTGATGTATCAATGACTCTACCGCCTTTGGTCATGCCCGTACGCAGCAACCCAGACGAGCAAGGCTTACCCTTAACCCACATCGACTGCTCGATATACATCCAGCGCGCATCAATGCCAACGATTTTGGTTTTTAGCGTGACCTTTTCAAAGGCACGAATACGCTTGCGATATTGGATGGTGCTGCCAGCGATGACCAAACCCCATCGCTGTTTTAGTAGCTGCTTACCAAGTCCGCTACGCACTGCAAAGTCCATACGCCCCAAATCATACAGCGTGAACACGCGACCATTATTCATCTCCAAGAAATTATCGATGTCGGTCAGACGACAGCGAAACTGAATCTCGCTGGTTTCTTTGAGCGTTAACGTATTGCCCTTTTTTGCTTGTAGAGCCGCGTGGGCGATGGTGCTGGCATAACGGATAAATGGATACATAAAGCAGTCTCAAAGGGTTAAAGAATAGAGTTAATAGTCGTCACATCAGAGTGTATGGTCAGGGCTACTTAGACCTATTTTTTACGTGATTCGACGCCAATCCAATTAAAGTACGCACTCACAGTTTCGGGTATCCAATTGATATCAAATTTTGATTTTTTGCCTTTTTTGTTATAAACAGTCGATGCTTGATCATAATTTTTATCTTCGGCTTGTTCGTTGTGAGAGAGATAACGCAAATACCCAATGTGTCCACCATGAGCCGTATCGAGAATGGTGACACTGTCAGAGACATCATTTGGCGTGGCGGTAAAACCGATAAACGGATCGTCCTTGGCACTAATAAGTAATAAAGGCTTGGTCACTTTTATCAAATAGGGAAGGGCTGATGAGGCTTGATAGTAGTGATTGTTAGATCGGTAGCCGTGACGCGGCGCGGTAAAGATATCATCAAAGTCGCTGATACGGTTGACCGATTTGATCGAGTCGATCTCATCTTGAGTGATGTCATTGGCTAAAGCTTTTTTGATGATTGGGTTGAGCAAATAGGGCGTATAAATGCGATGACTCAAAAAGCTGTGCATACTAAGCGCCGCTGAGGACATATCGACTGGCGCAGAGATCACCACCGCACCACGACACAGCGCCTTATCCGCATATTCGCCCATGTATTTGGCCAGCGCATTGCCCCCTAGCGAGACGCCAACGGCATAGATATTGGCATACTGCTGACGTAAGTTTTGTAGCGCATGATGTACTTCGTCCGTGTCACCAGCGTTATAAAAAACCGTACCACTAGCAGGAATACCGCCACAGCTGCGAAAGTGTGCCACGACAAAATGCCAGCCTTGAGCATGCATCTGATAAGCCAATGCTCGCGCATAGTGGCTGTCGCTGCTGCCTTCCATCCCATGAAACAAAACGATCAATGGCGTTTGCTCAAGCTCATTATCTGCCGCTGCCTCTACAGGATGCGCATCATAAAAATCGTAGGCAATATCGCTTTCATTCAAAGAATCCTTTTCGACCACACGGCGATAAGTTGGTGTTTTGGGCGCAAAAAACTTGGGCAAAATGCTTTGCAAATGTGGATTGGTGAGCCAAAACGGCGGTTTGAAAGGCGCTGGTGAAAAAGGTGTGGTTGGTATTGACTGTGACATAGAGAGTTTCTTATTTTATTGGGTTAAAAAGCAATGCGTTATCATAGCGCCCGCCAGTATCAAAACCAACGCTTTTCAGTGAACGCTTGGTTACTAAAGACTGGTTACTCAAAAGCAGTTAATCAAGACTGGTCACTTATTACTTAACATCAGTCACTCAAGGTCAATCAGTTAAAGCCAGTTACTCACACCGTGGTTAATCAACAGGTCATTGGCTAAGGAATTTACGACGGATCTAACACCCGCCCATCCATGGCAAGGCGCTCTTTTAGCGAGTCTATATCCGCCTCAGCCAGCGTCGCAGTCAATAGCACTTGTTTGCTATAAGCCACATCATCGATACGACCGTTAAGACTGTCGACCACATAGCGGCACTGCGCTTCGGTCGCAAACTCTGCCAGTATCTGCACTTGAATCATTGGCACATGCTCAAGCAGGGTCATCATGTCCACAGCCGCTTGTGCCGATCCTGCATAAGCGCGCGTCAGACCACCTGCACCCAGCTTGATACCACCGAAGTAACGCACCACAATGATAATGACGTTGCCAATCGATTTATGCTGCAAGACATTCAATATCGGTTTGCCTGCGGTGCCATTTGGCTCCCCATCATCGTCGAAACCCGCGCTGGTTGTATTATCAGGGTCACCAATGATATAAGCCCAGCAGTGATGACGGGCATCGGCGTATTGCTGACGTAATTGTTCCACATGAAACATAGCTTCTTCCCGTGAAGTGACAGGATAGGCGTTAGCGATAAACTCAGATTTTTTGATTTCTAAGCGTGCGGTGACAGCACGTTTTAGGGTTTGATAGCTCATATTTCATCAGGCTTAGGTTGGATATGGTAAACTGGTCTAACTTTCACTGTCTGCCGTATTTGGCGCAGTGTTCATTTTATTTTTTATTATAGTACCACTTCTGACCAGTTAAGATAGCGAACAAGAATGATGTGCAGGCTTGTGAGGTTGGCTTTGAGGCAGAATGGGTATCCCAAAACGGATGGTAGTTAAGCGTATGCGTCTAGATAAATTTATTAGTAAGGCCACTGAGCTGTCGCGCAAAGAGTCAAAAAAGATTATGCACGCAGGCGAAATCACAGTGAACGATCAAATCGTCAAAGACCCTGGTCTACATGTCGATATCGCCAATGATGATGTGATGTGGGCAGGCGAGCCGTTATCAGTTGCGACTGGTAACCGTTATATTTTATTGCATAAGCCTGAAGGATTTGAATGTACCTTAAAAGCCAAAGAATACCCAATCGTTACCGAGCTGATTGCTGTGCCAGAGCTGGGCAGCTTGCGTATCGCTGGTCGACTCGATGTTGACACCACAGGCGCGCTGCTCATCAGTGATGATGGCGGCTGGCTACACCGTGTGACCAGTCCGAAGCATGAGCATGCCAAAGTCTACGAGCTAACTTTAGCAGATGCGATGGACAGTGATGCCCAAGAAAAAGCGGTCAAAAAGGTTGCCGAAGGGATTTTGTTAGAAGGCGATCACGAACCCACCAAGCCTGCGATTCTTGAATTCATCGATGAGACACATGCGCGCCTGACGCTAGAGCAAGGCAAATATCATCAAGTCAAACGTATGATGGGTTACTTTGGCAATAAGGTCGTCGAGCTGCATCGCGCCAGCATTGGTCATATCAACTTAGATGGTCTAGACAAAGGTGACAGTCGTTTCTTAACCGCAGAAGAAGTGGCCAAATTTTAGTCTCTGACTTCTTTAGTATGCGCATTCATACTACTATTTAAATCATTGTTTTGAATTTATTAGCAGCCACGACACCGTGTGCTGCTTTTTGCTGTCAGCTATTTCTACTTGTGACTCTCCTTCGTTATTTTTGCGATCTGCTTGTGTTGCCTGCCTCTTAAAGCTGGGTAGCAATTTTGCAATAATACGTTTTTAAGCCTTTGCAAAAATCCTCCTCGTGCTACAGTCTATTTTTCTTTTCAATATATGTTTTTGCATAATATAAGGCTTATCTACTTTTTATTTTCTAAGCAGTGATGTCATTATCAGTAAAGCATACTTATTGTTAAAAACAGATAGGACGGTCTTCGTGAAACTCTCTTTATTAACATCCACTACGTTTATTGGTACTTTTATCGTGGCGACCACTGCCTGTGCTCAGCCAAGCGCCAATGATGCCACGAGTAAAAACATCAGCCAACCTGCAGTAAGTAGCCAAGCAGCTGGCTCGATAAGCCAGTCTATCGACAGCCATTTGCGCCAAGTGCTCACGCAAGCAGGTATCAAGACGCAGATAACCTCTATTGCGCCCTCAAACTTGCCCAATATGTATCAGGTGACTCTTGCAGGACAAGCACCGCTACATATTACCAAAGATGGCAAATACATCATTCAAGGTGAGCTACAAAAGAACCCAAGCAAGCGGGTAGTGACCAAAACGTTGCCGCGCAGTCATAAAGAGCAAATAGGTCAGCCAGTCAGTGCAGCCGTCAAATCGGCAATGCTTGCCAACATGAGCGCGCTCAAAAATATGAGCCACAAAACACCGTTTTTTTACACCGCTGTACCAGGCGTGATTTGGGGTGCGACTTTGGAAGGCGTGCCTTTTTTACTCTCAGATGATGCGCAATATATCACTGATGGCGAGATATCTGTCATCGAAAACGGTCAGTTCGTGGGTCTGGACACCGCATTTGAACAACGCAAAAATCAGTCGGTATTAGCGACTTTGGATGACAAACAGCTGATTCGCTATCCCGCCACCAGTACCGAGAAAGCCGTGATATATGTGGCTGACGACGTCAACTGCCCATATTGCCGCCGATTTCATCAGCAAATACCCATGCTCAATGCAAAAGGCGTGACAGTCAACGTGATTGGCTATCCGATATATGAGCAGTCACCCGCGCAAATGCGAGGTATCTGGTGCCAAACTGATGCAAACAGTCGTCGACAGGCGTTTGATAAAGCTATGTTGCAAGGTGAGATGACACTCGCTTCTGCCAGTTGTGACGTCGATCCCATTACGCCGAATCGCGACAAAGCTGCTGGACTGGCGGTGATGGCGACACCTGCGATTTATCGTGAAGACGGTGTGCTGTATCAAGCAAGTTTTGAGAGTCCTGAGTTTTTAGAATTTTTAGGTATCGAATAATAATAAATAATATTAGCGCCTCTCAAGATCCTTATTCATCACTATCTTGAATAACATAATAAAAAACCGCTTTATGAATTAAGTCATAAAGCGGTTTTCATCGTTTAACTTATCAATATGTTGAATATCAAAAGCGGTCTCAACTTGTCTATGGCAAGACAATATCGACGATCTTCCATTGAATAAGTCCTTGGCGCTGCATCTCTATAGTGAGCGGGTAGCCCTTAACCTGACCACTGATATTGAAGCAATTGATACCGCAATAGCTCAAGGTTGGCTTATCACTGTCTGTACCTTGAGCGGCCTGCTGCTCAAGCTCTGCCGCTTGTTTTTTCATGATTTGCTGCATCTGGCTTTGCACAACGGCATTAACATCACCGCGCTGGAGGATCAAATTTTGAATCAGGTTCTTTAAATCCACTTGATTACTCGCGATGGCCCAAGCAGCAGCCAGCTCTTTAGTGGCGGTATTGGCTTGACCTTGAGTATCAATGATCTTTTCAACGTTTTGTGGCGTAATGGCACCATCGACGGCTTCGGTAATAAAACGATTTGCCGCTTGTGTTAAAGGCTCACCGCCCAACTCTGCGACCAAAGGATATTTGCCCATGGTCGTAGTAAATTGCGTGGTCAGCTGATTTTGAATACTAGGCTTTACTTGGTCGTAATCGATGGCGGCGGCAATGGTAGCGCCATCTTTATCTTCATAAGCATTTTTGAGCTGATAAGCACTGTAATAAGGCGAGCCTGCATATACAGCTATCGCAATCACGATTAATAACACAATCAGCTTCTTCATAAAAATGGATACCTTATCGCAAAATTAATAGAGTCAAATATAAACAAGAGATTCAATCAAACCGTTTGAATAATGCTAAATACTAGCATGGCCCATACAAATTAAGGTATGAAAACCTTTATCCGTTCCTTAATAGAACCTTTTTAACTGACCTAAATGATTTTAGCGCGCACTTTCCCTATCTAAGCGCTTGATAAATAGCAATACCATCTCCATAAATAGCGCAAACTTTTAATAACTGATTTGGCTAAGCAGCATCCTGCCGTATTTGCTTGTAAGATTCATATCCTTCTTATTTTTGACTTTTTTATCCCCTATGTTTCATGTGAAACCTTTGAAGACGATGGAGGGTCACAGATAAAGTAGGGAAGCGTAAAATCTATGAATCGACTGGCCGGTGGACTGTAAAGACGATAGGAGAGCCCATGAGTAAGCGCGATTTTTATGAAGTATTAGGTGTCAGTAAGACGGCTGACAGTAAAGAGATTAAGCGAGCCTACCGCAAGCTGGCGATGAAATACCATCCAGACCGCAACTCTGATGATCCTGATTCTGAAGATAAATTTAAAGAAGCGTCTATGGCTTATGAAGTACTGAGCGATGAAGAAAAGCGTTCAGCGTATGACCGTATGGGTCACTCTGCATTCGAAAATGGCATGGGCGGTGGTGGCTTTGGCGGTGCAGGCGGCGGCAACTTCCAAGATATCTTTGGCGATATCTTCGGTAACTTTGGGGATATCTTCGGTCAGTCGCGTGGTGGTGGTGGACGTTCGCGCCGTGGCTCAGACTTGCGTTATGTGATCGAGCTGACATTAGAAGAAGCGGTACGCGGCTGCAAAAAAGAAATCAGCTTTACCGCCCCTGCACCATGTGATACCTGTGACGGTAAAGGCGCAAAAGATGCCTCTGATGTCGTGACCTGTCAGATGTGTCATGGTCAAGGCCAGGTACGTATGCAGCAAGGTTTCTTTGCGGTTCAGCAAGCTTGCCCACAATGTGGCGGCACTGGTAAGCAAATCAAAAACCCTTGCCCTGACTGTCATGGTAATGGCGTCAAAGATAAGTCGCGTACGCTCGAAGTCTCTATCCCAGCGGGCGTCGATGATGGTGATCGCGTTCGCCTAGCAGGTGAAGGGGAAGCGGGCGGCGCAGGCGTGCAAAATGGTGACTTGTATGTCGAAGTGCGCGTCAAAGCGCACAACGTCTTTACGCGTCAAGGGGCGGACCTTTATATGGATGTGCCCGTGAGCATCACTGATGCCGCACTAGGTAAAGAAGTTGAGATCCCAACTTTAGATGGCAAAGTAAAAATCAAAGTTGCAGAAGGCACGCAAAGTGGCAAGTTGCTACGAGTACGCGGTAAAGGCGTGACGCCAGTGCGTACCACCATGAAAGGCGATTTGATCTGCCGCGTCGTTATTGAGACTCCAGTCAACCTAACCCGTGAACAAAAAGACCTGCTACGTCAGTTCCAAGATACTTTGGATGGCGATAGTAAGCATCAGCAATCGCCTCATAAAAAATCATTCTTCAAAAAAATCGGCGACTTGTTTGACTGATTATTTAACTAAGACAGGCTGTCTTTAGGTAGCTATACTGAAAGTAAGCCCAAAGGTTTCACATGAAACCTTTGGGCTTTTTCTTGTGTCGATAAAAAACCACTCAGGTAGCGATATTTGTTAAACTGACGATAAATGATATCCAAAAATAACCCCGCCAAATATAAAGTATTTAAGGTAGAGATATGAGTCAACAAACAAAAGAACAAGCCATCAAAGTTGGTGTCATTGGTGCAGGCGGACGTATGGGTCGCATGCTCATTGAAGCGGTCAATGACAATCCACAAACCACCCTCAATGCGGCGATTGAGCGTCAAGGCTCAAGCCTTGTTGGGGCAGATGCAGGTGAAGTCGCCGCTATTGGACACTTGAATGTGCAGATTGTCGATGACTTGCAAGCCGTGGTTGACGATATCGATGTGCTGATTGATTTTAGCCTGCCTGATGCCACTGAAAAAAATATGCAAGTTTGTGCTGAGCACAACGTGGCTATGGTTATTGGTACGACAGGATTTAACGAGCCGCAAGAGCAAGTATTGGCAAAGGCCAGTGAAAAGATCGCTATCGTCTACGCAGGCAACTATTCCACAGGCGTCAATCTGTCCTTAAAACTATTAGAAATGGCTGCCAAAGCGTTTGGAACAGAGGCCGATGTAGAAGTGATCGAAGCCCATCACAAGCACAAAATCGATGCGCCATCTGGCACAGCTTATATGATGGCAGAAGCCGTCGCAGATGCTCGTGGCCAGAACCTCAAAGACGTTGCTGTCTATGGACGTGAAGGCCAAACGGGCGAGCGCGAAGCCGGTACGATTGGTATTCATGCCATTCGCGGTGGCGAAATCATCGGTGACCATACGGTGATGTTCATCGCTGATGGCGAAGTGGTTGAAATTACGCATAGAGCACGGGCGCGCATGACGTTTGCGGCTGGTGCAGTACGCGCGGCGACTTGGGTAATTCAGCAAGAAGTTGGGCAATACAACATGCAAGATGTGCTGGGGTTAAACGAGTAGTTACTACTTAATTATCAGGGTTTAATCATCGCTAGGAGTGAAACATGGATAAGTCGAGAGTCAATTTATTGGCGAGGCTTAGCTATACGTTTGTTGCTATGAAAAATGCTGGTTATGTTTGCCAAACTGCGTTTGTTCTTAGTGTAGCGGTGATGCCTATCGTAGGGCATACGGCGACCAATCAAAGCCACTCTCAAACCTACGTTATCCCAACTTATGGCGGTGATGCTTTACTGCCAGCAGTGCGTCAGCAGTTAAGCACGAGCCGTGACGGCGGTACGGTGGCTACTTATCAAGGCAAATTGGTACTACAAACGACGCCCGCCAATTATCAAGCGGTACAGCAGTTATTGGCACAAATCGACAGTCAGCCGCAAGCCTTGACGGTTTCTGTACGTGTCGGCAATGACAGCCGTACTCAATATGATAATCAGCAAGGTCAGGTCGTGATTACGAGCCGAGGTATCCAAGGCACAGGAATTATCAATCAGAGTAATAACCAGCGGCAAGGCAGTAGTTTGTATCAAGTTCAAACCTTATCTGGCAGTGCGGCAAGTATTGGGACAAGCACGTTGTGGTCATTGGCTCAAAGCTACTATCCTACGGCGTCAGTGTATTCTCGTTCGCTAGGGCAAATCGTTATTCAGCAGCAGGTATTGCTACCAACGACCCAAGGCATTAGCGTGACACCGCGGCTACTACCGAGTGGTCAAGTCGAAGTAAAGCTATCACAAGTTGAAGAGCGACTGGCGCGATCTAATTCATCTTACAATCGATACGGCATGAGCAGTAACAGCATTCAAGGTCAAAGCCTCAATAGCACTTTCATCGTGCCACGTGGACAATGGGTAACGATCGGTCAAATCGTTCAAAATAGCCAAAACCAACAAGCAGGAGGTAGGGGCTACGGAGCGACCAATAGTTATAATAGCGTACCGATTTCGCTATTGGTGCAGTAGTGGATAATGGCAGTAACAACCCACAAAAAAGCGCGGCACTGTGATTTACAGTGCCGCGCTTTTTACTCAATGATTTCTCAGCGATTACTAATCAACATAGACTACTTCTAATGGCGGAAACCCATTAAACTCAACCGATGAATACGAGTTGGTATACGCACCTGTGGTCAACCAAAAGATTTTATCACCAATCTCAAGCTCTTCTGGGAGCTGATAGCCTGCCTCTTCATACATGATATCGGTCGAATCACAAGTCGGGCCTGCCAATACGACCGTACCTTCACTGGTCGAGGTTTCCATCTTTGGCGTATAGACAGGATATTTGATAGATTCGCCAAGCGTCTCAATCAAACCTTGGAACAAGCCTACATCGGTGTATACCCAACGCGTCAAATCTGTATTTGATTTACGAGAAATCAATACCACATCACTGACTAGTACGCCCGAACCACCAACCAATGAACGTCCTGGCTCAAGAATGATTTCAGGCATATCTTCCGCATCATAGTCATCGGTCAAATAACGATTGATTTCTTCAGCATAAACTTTAATAGGATTTACTTCACTGATGTAATTCGCTGGAAAACCGCCACCCAAGTTAATCATTTGCAACTTGATGCCTTCTTCATTTTTCATCCAGTCAAACATGTATTTGACCTTGGCAAGCGCATCATCCCATGCAGCGACATCTTTTTGCTGACTGCCCACATGGAACGAGATACCGTAAGGCACCAAACCCAATTCGCGAGCTTGAATCAAAAGCTCAATCGCCATATCAGGATGGCAACCAAATTTACGAGACAATGGCCATTCAGCGGTTTCTGACCCTTGCACCAAGATACGCACAAATATTTTTGAACCAGGTGCGTACTTAGCGATGTTTTTTAAATCCGCTTCTGAGTCGGTCGCATACAAGTCGATGCCTTTTTCAAACGCATATTTAACATGTTCTGCTTTTTTAATGGTATTACCATAAGAGATACGTGACGCGTCCACGCCGCAATCAAGTACTCGATCTAACTCATAGATAGACGCACAATCAAAATTTGAACCAAGCTTGGCGAGTAAGTCAATGACTTCGACAGCAGGGCTTGCTTTCATTGCATAATGGATTTTGGCATTCGGGAAAAATCCCACCATTTCATGAAATTTCGTTTTGATGCGGCTTAGATCCACTACCAAAAGAGGCGTCTCGCGACCTTCAGCTGCTTTGGTGAATTTCTGCCAGCCGGCAGGGTCAAAATATTGGTCAATTTTGATCATGGTCATGGTAGGAAACCTTTAATGAAAAAACATACGTTAAAAAATGAAGGCCTAGGCCACATCGCTAGTGTAACGTCACATTATTATCATAATGTGTCATAAAGCGACGAGAATGGTACTCATGCAACATTTGGCCTAAAAAATAAATACATCAAGAGTTGGTCGGTTGTGGCTGCTTATCAGCGGATTGCTCGCCTTGTTTTTCGCGAATTTTGATGACTTTACGTACCTTATCACGAGCACGCGTTTGTTTTAAACGCGATAAATAATCAACGAAGATGACACCGTTTAGATGATCCATTTCGTGTTGGATACAGACGGCGAGTAACCCGTCAACTTCTTCATCGATTTTTTCACCATTTTCGTCCAAAGCTTCGATACGCACTTTATTAGGACGTTCAACCTTGTCATAGACGTCAGGTACAGACAAACAACCTTCTTCGTAAGCTTGTTTGTCTTCTACCAATGGGGTTACCTTTGGATTGATAAAAACCCGAGGGCTGTTTTTATCTTCAGACAAATCCATGACGATCAGTTGAATATGTTGATCAACTTGACTTGCAGCCAGACCAATGCCTTGTGCATCATACATGGTCTCAATCATATCAGCGATTAAGGTTTTGATTTCAGCAGTCACTTCCTTGACAGGCTTTGCAATGGTGCGCAAGCGCGGGTCTGGGTAATTTAAAATAGGGAGTAATGCCATAACGCTCACCTCAATGATAAGGATAAAATAGGGTTGGTATTATAAGATAAATGGGGACAAAAGTAATGCTTATCAATACTTTGCTTATTAATACTTGCGCGCGTATATCCTCTTTTAGATTTTTATAGACGCCATATTATGACTTTCGCGAATTCAACAAAAAGCCCTGCAATTTGCAAGGCTTTTTTATTGTGAGTTTAGGATTCTTGCTCACATCTTATCTATCATATAAATTTATACGCGGCGTTTGCTGACAATCATTTCATACAAGAATAGGAGAATAATAGCACCGATTACAGAGAAGATTAGACCAGTAAAGCCACCATCTGCATCAATGCCGATAAGTCCTGCAAGGAAACCACCCAACATAGCACCCACGATACCCAGTACAATCGTCATAATCCAGCCCATAGGGTCACTGCCTGGCTTGATAGCACGTGCTAATAGACCTGCAACCAAACCTACGATAATCATCCAAATAAAGCTCATGTTATTCTCCTAATTTATTGTCATTTATAATAGTTTGCTAGTTTTGATAAGCTCATTGTAATGACTGCAGAAAAATAAAGGTAAGCGCGAAATGTTACCAGTGTATGAGCTATGTGAGAAAAACAAGGGATTTGCTAAGATGGAGGGAGGATAAGTAAATGAAAGGTTACAAAGGTAATTAAGACGCGAATAGCGTTCGCGTCGAACCATTAAAATCCCTGATAACCATTCGCTAAATTTTGACAATAAAAAAGCGCCGCTTGTCTGCTACGACGCGACGCTTCATTTATGCATTGGAGAAACAGGTACATGAAGGGAATAAGAAATCCCTTAATTGCACTGAAGTTTTTACTAGCGCTGACGCAATGATGTCAGTAGACGCTGATGTATCCCTTCAAAGCCGCCGTTCGACATAATCACAATCGCATCACCTGCCTGTGCATGGACGACAATGTGCTCAATAATGGCATCGATACTAGCAAGGACTTGTTGATCGCCGATGTTATTGTGCGCAGCATTGGCTTTTTCAATCACTTCTTTTAATCCCCATTCCAAACCTATCGGCTCGTACCATAGGGTATGGTCAGCAAGGGCAGCAGATTCAGCCAAGCTGTCTTGATGAATACCCATCTTCATGGTGTTGCTACGCGGTTCGATAATGGCCCAAATTCGTCGACCTGCCAGTTTCTTTTTGGCGCCATCTAGTGTGGTCGCAATGGCCGTTGGATGGTGAGCAAAATCATCAAACACCAAAATATCATGCGCATCACCGATAAGCTCCATACGGCGTTTGATACCAGCAAAGGCAGATAACGCAGCACAAGCGGTATCAACGCTGACGCCAACGTTATAGGCGGCGGCTACCGCAACCAAGGCATTATTGACGTTGTGAATACCGCTCATTGACCAATCGACAATGGCTGCTTCATCATTGTCCGTAAAAATAACTTTAAATTGACCGCCGTCTGTACTGATCAGCTCAGCTTGCCAATCGCTACTATTTTTTAGATCAGTATCTTTTGCTTGTTCATCCGTGGTATTGAGCACTGAAGTACGCCAAATTGGCGTCCATACGCCTTTTGTTAAGGTGTCTTCTAAGCTGATGGTCGCAGCTGGCATGATGATTTTGCCTGTGCTTGGAATCATGCGTACCATATGATGGAATTGCGTTTGAATGGCATTGAGATCCGCAAAGATATCAGCATGATCAAATTCAAGGTTATTTAAAATGGCCGTACGCGGTCGGTAATGAACGAATTTTGAGCGCTTATCAAAAAACGCCGAGTCGTACTCATCCGCTTCAATAACAAAATACCCAGTCTGTGACGTGCCATTGCTGTCTTTTTCTGCGCCCAGATAACTGCTGTGCGCAAAGATCTGCTGTAGATGGACATCAGGTGTATCGACCAAGGGGACTCCCCCAATCAAAAACCCCGTATCAATACCAGCATAATGTAGTATCCAAGCCAACATCGTAGTGGTTGTGGTTTTGCCATGAGTACCAGCAACGGCGATCACATGACGCGATTGTAGTACTTGCTCAGATAAAAACTGTGGTCCTGATGTATAGCGAAGCCCTGTGTCCAGCATATACTCGATGACATCCATACCACGCTTCATGGCATTGCCGACGACAACCAAATCTGGCGCAGGTTGCAAATGCTCAATCAGATAGCCTGACTCAATCGTGACGCCTGCATTCTCAAGTTGGGTCGACATGGGCGGGTAAACATTGGCATCTGATCCTGTGACTGTATGCCCAAGTGCACGCGCGAGCAGCGCCAGCGAACCCATAAAAGTACCACAAATACCAAGAATATGAATATGCATAGACGTTCCGTACAAGCTTAATTGAGAGAATAAAAGAATAGAGTGATCCGTAATTTCAACAGGGACTTATTATCGGATATACTCGGCCTAACGATTATAAGTAGTGATGATATCTTGTTATAAAAGAGCAAGTCACGATCAAGATATCAGCGCGCTAAATAGCCATTCATTGTAAAGTAAACACCATGAGATGACCAATAAAAAACGCCTAACAAGTAGGCGTTGTTTGGTCCATACATTCGACTCATTTCATCATATTACGTATGGCATTTAAAAACTGAAAAGGTTGTTTTTATGTCTCTAACGGTATCTATATAAAGATATGCTTATCTAAAAACTGGTTCTCTAAAATTATATCCTGTAGATAAGTACCTCTTTAAAACGTTATATGATGGGATTATTGACGCGATAAAATATAGTCATTATTCGGGGTTTTGTCCGCATGCATCAAGATAAGATGATTGTCTTGGATATCATAACTTTCGATTTTCTTATCTTCATAAACAATCGTAATGGTATTGTTGTCTTGGCGATACACACCCGATTCAAGTAATGGGGCACGCGGGCTGTCAGGATTGTTATAGATACTGGTCTTTGATACTGAGCCGTCAGCAAACAGATTTAAGGTAACATCGATACTACTACAAATATCACAGGGCACCATGCCACCGTAATCTCCCATTAGCGTGGCCTGTAATGTGTTATTACGATTACTTGACTCTACTCCCATAAGGGACTGGCTGGGATTGGCATCGTTACTTGATTGTGCAGCTGCGATTAAGGACTGTCCTTGCGCTGCTTGGTCCAGCGACTCATTTGACAGTTGAAGGCTGTCATCTTGCAAATTTTGGGTCAGGTTTTCCGAGTCATGTGCTACGTTGTCAGAAGGGGAAAGCGTATTTGCTAAATTTTTGTCATCATTAGAAGAGGCGCTATCGCAACCAATCAATGCGACACAAAGTGGCAGCACAAGTAGAGAGCGGCCAAAGCATTTGGCTACAGTAAGCATGGTCGCGCAGGTAGGCGCAGAATATATCATGGTCACCCCAAAGAACGGTTTATCAAACAGTATTTCTTGTCACACAAGGTTTCTTATCAAGCAATGCTTCTATAGATCACCAGCATTACTAACAACGCGATATGATTATAAAAAATATAAGTATGTTAAAAATAACGAATAAAAAGTGTCAGCAAATTATTTGATGTTTTAAAGCTACAATCAAGGATTTATCACTAACAATTTACGAAAAAACGATAAATATCTAATGATATCAGGCAATTAAAAAATGCAATAGAATGAATCAAGATATCAAAGGTTAAGTATATCTCTGTGGACTTTTTGTTATAAACAAAAATTAAGGAGATAAAAGTAGCCGTTTAAGGAGTCACCAAGGTAACTTATAAAGGTTGTCAAAGAGACTTAACAGTCGCCTCATCCAAACAGGGACAAATAATCATATACTTATGCCTGTTTAGATGAAGGATTATATCGGAAAAATAAGTTGAATTCTAACCCTCTTTTAGGCAAGACGGTTGTGGCTAGCAGGTCGTACGATACGCCATAGTATCAGCACATGCACGATCAATAGCACAGCAAATAAAATCAAAGATTGCTCAGGAATACTCAACCCCATAAATGTCCAGTCAACCGTGGCACATTCACCAGAGCCTGCAAATACTTCTTTGAACACCTGTAAAATAGGTAAGGTATCCATCCAATAGTCCAAACCAGGTCCGCATGAAGGTACTTGGTCGGCAGGTAAATGCTGGAGCCAAACATGACGAGCTGCAACTAGGGTTGCCCAGCCAATACCTGCCAAGCTGCCAATCCATAATATCAATCTTACCACCATCGATTTTGGGTTGAATAGTGCCGATATTAAAGCGAATCCACCCATTATAATCAGACCAATACGTTGGAAAATACAAAGCGGGCAAGGTGTGAGACCTAAATGACGCTGTAAAAAGAACAGCGCAAAACTCATACCGATCACGGCCATTATCACGAGAAATACTTGTAAATTGCGGTAGGTGGTCAGCTGTAGCATCAGGTGGTTACTCTTGTAAAGTTAGTCATCTATAAAGGGCAAATAGCCATTAAGACTTAGCGATATTGCTGCAAAAATTCCATAAAATCTTGTCTTTCGGCTTCTTCAATCTCAGCTTGCTGTAGTATGGATTTTTCGGCCAGTACTTCATACTTTGCCTGAGTATTTGGGCTAAGTGTTTGCTGTAATAAAGACTCACGATGCTGTTCAGCCAATGTAAAACCAAGCTGCCATAAGCTACCTAAGCGCTTACTATCAGAGTTGACTTGTGCTGAGATGGTTGACTCAGGATGTCCTGCTTTGCCTTGCATTAAAGCCACAGCCGCGCGGTAATCATTGCCACCATAATGAGCATCTAACAAAGCTGCCAGTGGTTGCATACGCTCTAGATGGGTCAACATCCAGCTCTCAAGCAATTGCTCTTCACCATTGTCTAAGATATGCAGACCTTCGCGGCGACCTTCATTGACCACGCGCTCAAGGTTGATAGCTAGCGTCTCTTCTTCTTCTGGTAACAGATCCGGTGAGTCACTAAGTAAGCAGTACAGTGCCATGACTTCTAAGAAACAAGCGCTTGAGAGACGAATACCAACATCGCTATAGGGGTCGAGGTCGATGGCACGAAACTCAACATAGGCAATACCGCGACGCTCAAGCGCTTCGGTTGGCGTCTCGCCAGTCAATGTGACTTGTTTTGGACGAATAGGGCTATAGTATTCATTTTCTATCTGTAGAATATGATTATTGATCTGAATGGGGTTACCATCCGCATCTTCTAAACCCAGCTTCTCAAAGCTTTCATGCGGTGTTTGAATGGCACGGCGTAGTCCTTCGACATATTCTGGCAAATAGTTATAGCGAATATCAAGATGCTCTTGCACGCTGTTGGTATAGCCAAGCTTGCCCATGCGCAGGCTGGTTGCCGTAGGCTTGTAATACGTTGATTCATTGAGCAGCTCTAAGTCATGCTCGCGGCCCGCTATAAAACAAGGACAGACGCTTGGGCTGGCACCCAATAAGTAAAGAACAAGGCTGGTCAGACGTTTAAAATTACGGATAAGACCTAGGTATTTCTCATTTTTAAATTCTGTCAGCGTTTGGCTTTGCGTAGCAGATGTTTGTGCTTGCCAAGCTTCAAACAACTCGTCACCAAAAGACAAGTTGTAATGCAAACCTGCAATCGTCTGCATGCGGCGACCATAACGGATACCAAGACCACTACGATACAAGGTTTTAAGCTTGCCTGTGTTAGAGCTACCATAATCCGCCAAAGGAATGTCTTCATCGTCAGATGACAGCATACAGGGCATTGAGAGCGGCCACATGAGCTCACCTTCAGGTATGCCCTGATAGACCAATACATGCAGTTGACGGAGCATGTTTAGTGTCTCTTTTGGGGAGGTTTTGGGATCCGTGATGAGCTCAAGTAGGCTTTCTGAATAATCTGTGGTGATAAAAGGATGGGTGAGTTTTGACCCAAGTTTGGTAGGATGCGGCGTTTGAGACAAAAAACCATCAGGCTTAACGCGCAGGCCTTCTTTTTCGATACCACGCAGCATACCTGTTAAATGTTTGCTGTCAAACCAGTTGGGAATGTCAAAGCTGACAAAGCTACTCGCTGAATTACTCATAATAGTCATCTATTGTTATTTATTATGGCGAATCAAAACACGACTGACGTTTGACCATAAAAGAAGTAAATATTGGATTTAGAATTCCGTCAGTTTAGCTCAAAGCTGCTTTGAAAACCACGAGCGATTACAAATACAATAAGCTTTGCAAAGGCACACCCGCCTATCTTTTGGCAGCTGTTTGGCTTCCATAACATTTCTGCTAGACGATATAAAAATCGATAAAAAAAGCATCTACCAAATAGATAGATGCTATGAATGTGCTGCACTAGGCGATGTACCATAGCGTCAGCTCACCATATAAGGCATCCTGATAATAATACACCGATACCTTAAATCGAGAATGACGAGCCACAGCCACAAGTGGTGGTGGCATTGGGGTTGGTCACTATAAAGCGCGCCCCTTCTAATCCTTCCGTATAATCAACGGTAGAACCTTGTAAGTACTGATAACTGAGCGAGTCTACGACCAGCGTCACATCACCATTATCAAAATTGGCATCGTCTTCGTTTAAGTCATTAGCGAAATTAAAGCCATAAGAAAAACCTGAACACCCACCGCCTGTCACATAGACACGCAGCATAAGGTCACTGTCACCTTCTTCTTCACGTAGGCGACGTACTTTTTGTGCGGCACTATCGGTCAGTCTTAATACCGTTGGGTCTACAGGCTGGCTTGCGCTTGGATTAAATTGGTTGGCTGATTCGTTCATATCTACCTCAGTTGCTAGGATCAAATGCTTTCGTCATCCTGTTTGGGTTTGCTCTATATAGGTTGCAAATAAAGATACGTACGGCGTTTGATTCGATTGGGTGCTGTCATTAGGGCGGTGCTATGGGCGCATTTTTTCTATTCTATCGAATGCCATCGCCACCATTTTGTGGCGTACTGACACTCATCTGGTAGCAGTATATCATAATGGGGATAAGGATTCGTTTGTCAAGCGTGTTACTGCCAACCAAATTTAACGCTCTAGTACAAATCACTTATCGCGCTATTATTTATAATAAATCACATCAATTATTCATCAAATAAATACTTAGTTTTGAAATAGTTATTTAATCATTTGCCTATGCGGCAAGCGTTTGAAATAATAGCCGCCATTAACATGCCAGATGTGTGTTTTTCTGCTTGCCCCATATTTTATATTACTGTTGAGATGAAGAGATTATATGATCGAATTTAAAGACGTTGGTGTTCGCCGTGATGGTCGTGAATTGTTTGCAGGTGCAAGCTTCCAGCTACATCCGGGCCACAAAGTTGGCTTAACGGGCAATAACGGCACAGGCAAATCTACGTTGTTTGCTTTATTGTTGACACAGATGGGCAAGGGCGATACCGAAGTCACACTGGATAGGGGCGAAGTCAGCATTCCTGATAGCTGGCATGTAGCACACATGGCGCAAGAAGTGGGTGCCAGCGCTCAGACCGCGATTGACTATGTACTCAGTGGTGATGAGCAGTGGTATGAGATTAATGCCGCTTTGAATGATTTGAGTAGCGTGAGTGATGAGCAGATTGGCGTATTGCATCAGCAATTTGATGAGATTGATGGCTATCGCACACCAACCAAGGCGGCGCAAATCATGGCAGGTCTTGGTTTTAATACCAGCCAGCATGAGCTACCCGTAGAAGGGTTTTCGGGAGGCTGGCGCATGCGCTTAAACCTTGCCAAAACCCTGATGAGCCGAGCCGATTTGATGTTGCTCGATGAGCCAACCAACCATTTGGATTTGGATGCGATCTTGTGGCTTGAGACGTGGATTAACGCGTACACAGGGTTGGTCATTGTTATCTCGCATGACCAAGCATTCTTGGATGCGACCGTTGGTCATATCTTGCATGTCGAACAACAAAAAATCACCCTTTATACGGGTAATTATCAGCAGTTTATTCGTACGCGTCATGAGCGTATGGCGCAGCAGCAGCAAGCGTTTGAAAAGCAGCAAGCGACCAAAGCACATTTGGATGACTTTATTCGTCGCTTCCGTGCTAAGGCCAGTAAAGCCAAACAAGCCCAAAGTCGTATCAAACAGCTTGAGCGTATGGCAGAGTTGTCACCCATGATGGCAGACAATCCTTTTTCTTTCCGATTTTATGAGCCTGCAAATATGAGCTCGCCACTGATTGAGCTGACACAGGCAGACATCGGTTATAGCGACACACCGCTATTGCACAACGCCAATGTGCAAGTCACGCCCGATACGCGTCTTGGTTTGCTTGGGATGAATGGCGCGGGTAAATCCACCTTAATCAAAGCCTTGGTGGGTGAGCTTGGGGTGTTATCAGGCACATACCGTGCATCTGACACTCTCAAACTTGGTTACTTTAACCAGCATCAAATGGACGTGCTTGATGCTGCCGCAACGCCGCTACAAATGATGCGCCGCTTGGCAGGCAAGACCTCGGATGCCGAACTGCGTTCTTTCTTGGGCAGTTTTGATTTTCGCGGTGATCGCATTGATACCCCAAGTGAGTTATTTTCTGGTGGCGAACGCGCGCGCCTGACTTTGGCTTTGATTGTCTGGCAACGTCCAAACGTCCTTGTTCTCGATGAGCCAACCAACCATTTAGATTTACAAATGCGTCAGGCCTTGACCATTGCATTGCAAGGCTTCCAAGGAGCAGTGGTACTGGTGTCGCATGACCGTGAGCTGATCGCCAATGTCTGTGACGAGTTGTTTTTAGTCCATGATGGTCAAATTGATGAGTTCGAGGGCGATATCAGTGACTATGGTAAATGGCTTGCTGAAAAGCGTAAGCAAGAAAACGCGCAAGACAAAACTGCCAGCAAGAAAAAGAACAAAAAAGACAGCAAAAAATTTGTTTCACGTGAAACAACAAATGCAAAATCTGTTCATCAAGCGGCGTCTGGCTCAGAGACCAAATCAGGTTCAGCTTCGAGTAGCACAGCAGCGCACAAGAAAGTTTCTACTCAACCGACGCTAAGCAAAGAAGAACAGCGTAAATTGGCCGCAGAACAACGCAAACTAACTGCGCCTGTACGCCGTGATATTGAGAATACAGAAAAAACATTGGCTAAAATTAATGAAAAACTGAATGCGCTTGAAGACAAGCTGGCTGATACCAGTCTCTATGAAGAAAGTCGCAAAGCTGATTTGATGGTTTTATTGAATGAGCAGACGGCATTACAGCAGCAGCACAGTGACAATGAAGAGCAGCTATTGCAGTCAATGACGACGTTAGAAGAGATGGAAGCAAATTTTGAGTAAATAGTTAAATGTAGAGGTTTTTAATTATTTATTAGGCAGTATTCTGTCTGAAAAACAGTTGTAAAAAAGGGAAGGCATAGGCCTTCCCTTTTTTATTACAGCATTCTTTATTCTTTACGGTATTTACCATCTCCATACGAGAGGATTTTCATCGTAGTGGTACATAGCTGACAATCTATTTGACTGGCAGCAGCTTTTGATAAATCAAGAATACGGCCTCTAATATAGGGGCCTCGATCTGTGATTTTTACCACAACACTTTCTTTTGTCTTTTGGTTGGTTACTTGTACTTTTGTACCAAACGGCAGGGTTTTGTGCGCCGCTGTGAGAGAGTTCATATTGAAGATACTACCACTTGCGGTACGTTTACCATGAAACTTACTACCGTAATAACTCGTGTTACCAGCAAACACCGTGGTACTCAGCAATATTGACAACGTCACAACCAGAGACTTAATTAAATAAGACATTTAATACCTTTTTTCTATGAACGAAATAGACAGAAATATCTGCCTATGTTATCCATACCCCCTATGAGTATAAATAATGGGGGTATTCTACAAGCAAGAACTTGTTATATTCTTACCGTGATGTAGGAGAACTTTCAAAGGCAAATGTCTGTTTTTTAAGAGAAAAAAGTGTTTTTAAGCATAAATGTGCAAGTTATAAATTCGTATAATACCTTACGAAGCATTGATTTTTATGAGCGAGAGTAAAAAAACTCTCACCAAAACCAGTTAGAAAAAGATATTTTTTATTCTCATGACAGCGTGTGTATCCAAAAAGCTACGAGTAACATTTGAAGTTGCCAGTAACATTTGTAGGAGAATATATTTGTGACGTAGTTATGGTTAACCATTTATGGATCCTATACTTTCTTATCTATATCGCTGTTTTACTGAGAAAGAACGGCAGCTTGGTATCACTACTGGTAATATTTATATAACGGTATTTGTTCGTTTTATTGATATCATCGTCTATAGACGATAGTCATCATCTGTTATGTCGCAGTCAAACAAATTTCCACACCATAACGTTTTAAATTGGCATATCAGTATCATTTACCTGCTTTTATTTTGAGGAAAACAACATGGCAGAGAAAAATTACTATGACATTTTAGGGGTCAAAAAAGACGCTTCAGACGCTGATATCAAAAAAAAATACCGTAAGCTTGTGCGTCAATACCATCCAGATGTTAGCGATGATCCAGATGCTGATAATAAGATTGCAGAGATTAATAACGCCTATGAAACCATTAGAGATAAAGACAAGCGCGCCGAATATGATGCCATGCTAGACAATCCTTTTGCTGGTCAAGGGAGGGGCTTTAATGGTCAATCCGCTGGTGGGCAAGGTGGGTTTCGCTGGGAAGATATTAAGGGACAATTTGGTGACGGCGAAGCGTATGGCGATGGTGGCTTCCGTTTCGACGATATATTTTCAGCGTTTGGCCGCGGCGCACGTGGCTCAACCAATGATCAAGCAAGCGGGCAGTCTCAACGCGGAGGTTTTGATCAATTCGGTGGCGGATTTGGTCCGCAAGACAGCAAAGGTCAAGATCAGCATGCCGAGATTATGGTTGACCTAGCCTCTGTTTATAATGGGGACGACTATAGTATTAAGTTAAATGTACCCGTTCGCCAGCCTAATGGTAGCGTCGATTATGACAACAAAACGCTCAAAATTAAAATTCCTAAAGGCATCACTGATGGTAAACAAATCCGCTTAGCAGGACAAGGTGCTGCTGGTAGTGGTGGTGGTAAAAACGGTGACTTATTCTTAAAAGTAAAAATTCGCCATGCAGACAATATTCGTATCGAAGGTGCGGATGTCTATCAAACCGTGAACATCGCACCATGGGAAGCAGCATTGGGTGAAAAAATAAACGTCACAACACCAGCAGGTACGCTGGCAGTCAGTATTCCCAAAAATAGCAAGTCGGGTAGCAATTTACGTCTAAAAGGCAAAGGCATTCCGGCCAAGCAAGCAGGTGATTTGTACTTGACCTTAAATATCGTCAATCCTGATATCACGACTGACGCAGCCACCCAAGCTTATGAGCAGTTAAAACAAGCCTTTGCCGATACCAATATTGACCGTTAATGACAGTGATTCATCATCGCTAAAAACCATTGTAAGAGAGATAAAACCATACGAGAACGACGACATAAAGCGTAAACGAGGATAATAACTATGAAACACTCGCCTGAATTTACCGATATTATCATGAGCCTAGATGAGCTGGTATCTACCTGTGGTCAAGAGCGCCAATGGGTCATCGAATTGATTGAAGAAAATATTATTGAATATGATGTGCCAGAGCGTGAGCAGTTCACGGGTTACCAGCTAACGACTGTGCGCCGCGCGTCACGTTTGAGTCGCGATTTTGACGCCAGTGTGCCAGCGATTGGTCTGATACTTGAGCTGTTGGACGAGCTTGAGCAGTTACGCCAACTAAAACGTCAGCTAGACACACAAACGCCAGTAATTGAAGTGGATATCGACCATTTGAAGTAGTGAGATAATCATACAGAATAGACGATAAAAAAGAGCCAAGTGGCTCTTTTTTATGTTTATAAATAACCGAAAATAGCAGATATACGTTGATATTTCATCAAGCGTATTCTCTTTTGGGTCGTAGTATTTTGAGTTTTAGCTCGAAACAAACCCATTTCTTCTAGCAGACCATACTACTGATAGTCCTAATAAGGCAAGCGCAAGGACTGCCCACGGAAACGATACCGCCCCAATGCGTTGTAATAGTATCGCCCCCGCTACCCCGCCGCAGGCTATCGCTAGGTTAAATACGGTCACAAGCATGGACTGTGCAACATCAGCGTTATCGCCTGCGGCTCCTGCAAGCGCAGTCTGTAGTAATATTGGTGCGCCGCCAAAGGTCAGTCCCCATATGGCTATACCCACCAGAACAATAGCTGTAGAACCACCAGAGAAACCCAATACTAATGCTCCTATCGCAAACACACTCAGACTTATCAAAGCCATCAACCGTAGCCAGTTATCTACTAGCAGTCCAGTAAGCCAAATTCCTACTATGGCAGCAATACCGAATAACAGCAATATAGCATCCACTCGCTGTGCCAGCCCAACCGATGCTAAAAATGGCTCGATGTAAGTATAGAGAATGTTGTGAGCCGCGATCCATACAAACAACGTTAGCAATACAGGGCGAATACCTGGCATCGAAAAAACGTGCCGGATTGATAGGCGCTGTTTGGCTGACTGACCGGCGAAGTCAGGTAATGCCAGACGTACCCAGATCAACGATAGCAATGTTAACGCTGACATGATCCAAAACACGCCGCGCCAGTCTAATAGTAGACCGAGCCATGTTCCTAAAGGTACGCCAAAGGCCAGCGCAATTGGCTGACCCACTCCTGTTATTGCTAACGCACGTCCCCGCATATTGTCTGCCACCATACGCAATACATAGCCAGGTAGTAATCCCCATATGACTCCAGCTGCCATACCCGCAGCAAAGCGTGCCGCTATAATGATTGCATAGCTGCTTGACAAGGCAGTAACAATATTGAATACCAATAGGCTACCAATTGCCAATAAGAATAACCGGCGGCGATTCCAACTACGAGTGGCGGCAATCACTGGGATGGCGGCTAGCACAGAACCTAGTGCATAAAACGTTATCAACTGGCCTGCTAGCGCTTTAGAGACCCCTAATGACTCACTAATTTGTGGTAACAAACCAGCTGGCATGGTTTCGGTCATGATAGTGAGAAAGCCTGCTAATGTGAATGCCAGTAGCTTCCAGATAGGTAAACTTGGGGCGTTAAGCTCAGAGGTTTTAGGTTCGTCGATATTCATATCGCTTTTGCCTCCGTTACCGTACAGAAAACAAAATTAATATAGGATATAGGGAAAATGATGCTGTTAATGTTCATGTTAATTTCTTTTAATAATAGGTAAAACCCCTGTCCATAAATGGCTAGGGTATTCGTGTATTTTGAGTATCTATCGATCGATGCGATTAAGCACCAAAACTGATGTAGACAAGGCTACAAGGGTGACTGTGGAATAGATTGAATTGTACAACTAAGGCGTGTCCTCAATTCAAACGGTTGTATCTAAATAGGCTAGATTTTGCAAAATACTATCAAATAGTTGATTGATAGCTTGATATTATTTGCACTACTTTCCTCGTTTGACTGCCATCTATTTCATTTTACGACCCTTTTTAAAATAAGGACACGTCCTAGAGTCTAAAGTAGATGTGAAGTATAACTGGGTTTTTAAAACAGACGTATGGTGCTATGTATCGTTTTCAGATTGAGAAAACATCCTAGTTCATAGGACCAAATTTTTTAGCAATAAAAAAGAGCCAAATGGCCCTTTTTTATTTGTGAGCGTGTTTCTAACTATTAACGTGAATAGGTAGGATCAGCCGCCGCTGTGAACAACACATCGGTTGATGAGTTCAGGGCCGTTTCTGCTGAGTCTTGAATCACACCGATGATAAAGCCAATGGCAACCACTTGCATGGCGATGTCGTTTGGAATATTAAACAGACTAGCAGCGAGAGGGATTAGTAGCAATGAACCACCAGCAACCCCAGAGGCGCCACATGCACTAATCGTTGCAACCAAGCTTAATAATAGCGCTGACGCGAAAGTCACTTCGATACCAAGCGTATGTGCTGCGGCAAGCGTCAACACGTTAATAGTGATTGCCGCGCCTGCCATGTTGATAGTGGCGCCTAAGGGAATCGTCACCGAATAAGTGTCTTCATGTAGACCCAGTTTGCGCGCCAAATTCATGTTGACAGGAATGTTGGCCGCTGAACTACGGGTAAAGAATGCTGTAATCCCTGACTCACGCAAACATCTAAATACCAATGGGTAAGGGTTTTTGCCCGTTTTGACAAGGACAATAATAGGGTTGGCGACGAGAGCGATAAATAGCATACAACCGATCAGTACCATCAAAATACGTGCATAACCAGCTAAAGCCTCAAAGCCTGTCTCAGCTACCGTATTGGCGACCAAACCCAATATACCGAAAGGTGCTAAGGCAATGACCCATTTTACTACTTGTGAGATCGCATCAGAAAAGTCGCTGACCACCGCACGCGCAGTGTCGCTGGCCTGACGTAAGGCAAAACCGATGATAATTGCCCAAGCCAAAATACCAATATAATTGGCTTCAGCAATTGCATTGACAGGGTTTGCGACCAGATTCATAAGTAAGTTGGTCAACACTTCTTTTAGACCTGCTGGTGGTACTTGCTCAATCGTGGCATTTACTAACACCAACTCAGTTGGGAATAAAAAGCTTGCCATGACTGCGGTGAGGGCTGCCAAAAAAGTGCCGAACATATACATAATCAGCACTGGCTTAACATACACTTCATTGCCACTGCGGTGTTGGCTAATGGCGGCCATGACCAGAACAAAGACCAACACGGGAGCAACTGCTTTTAAGGCACCAACAAATAGTGTCCCTAACAATCCCAATGCGACACCAACGCTTGGCGCTAACCAACCAATCAATACTCCCAATACTAAACCGATAATAATCAGCGGTACCAGTCCTATACGCTGATACATCGCAATCAATGAACGCATCTATACACCCTCGAATTAGTCAGTAAACAAACAAATAATGATAAAAAGTAAAAGTAGGCGCAAGATAGTAACATTTTTCAACATGAGCGCCTACCTTTAACCCTTCTCTATACAGACCGATATATCGCAAAAAAAACGCCCGTATCACAAAGGATAGGGCGTTTTTAGGGTTACAACACTGAATAATACAGTACCTTTATGCATTAGACTTTAAAGTGGGTCAACTCATAGCCCAATTGCTGATAACTTTTGTACTTATGACGACCTGCTTCCACGCTGCTAGAATCTGGTTTGATTAGCTCAAGAACCCGCGTAGGATGCGCGTTATGAGTCGCCGCCATAAATTGATTCACAGGATGTGCAGTGGTATTCAGCACAATCCCTTTAAAATCAGCTGGCATGTGGTTACCCAGCAAAACAGGAGCAGATGTTTTATCATTCATAGAGGAAGAAGTAGCGTCAGGACGAGTCACTGTATCAGAGTCATCGATACGCTGATGCGGTATAAAGCTGGTTGCCTCTTGTGCCCATAAAGACGCATCAAGTGACGACAGCAATGCTTCGTCCTCAATCAGTATCAGTACCGATTGGGTGCTCTTGTTAAGGGCTGTTTGAGTGAGCTGACAAATAAAGCCCAAGAAATCTTGGGCTTTATTTTCGCTTAAAACATAAAAGCTAATATTCATAAGGTGGTGTTCATCAATGGATTAAACCATAGTGGCGCTGTTTTTTAAGTATTGCATAAACAGCGGTACAGGACGACCAGTGGCGGCTTTATTGGCACCTGAGTTCCATGCCGTGCCAGCGATGTCTAAATGCGCCCATGCTTGACCTTCTTCAACAAAACGCGATAAGAAGCAAGCTGCAGTCACAGCGCCTGCACCTTTACCACCAATGTTTTGCATGTCAGCGATAGGCGAGTCGAGCTGCGCTTGATACTCATCATCGAGTGGCATATGCCAGATAAGATCGCCTGATAGGTTACTGGCGTTTTCAAGATCAAACAAAACGTCTTCATCATTACTAAAGACCGCTGAACGGACATGACCTAACGCCACCACACAAGCACCAGTCAAAGTTGCCACATCGATAATGGCTTTTGGGTTATAGCGTTGTACATAGCATAGTGTGTCTGCCAACACCAAACGACCTTCGGCGTCTGTATTTAAGATTTCAACAGATTTGCCGTTCATGGCTTTGACGATGTCACCTGGGCGAGTGGCATCTCCTGAAGGCATGTTTTCAGCACAAGCAAGAGCGCCAACGACATTGATCGGTAGGCGCGCTTCACACAAGGCCTTAATTGTGCCAAGTACTGAGGCCGAGCCGCCCATGTCAAACTTCATCTCATCCATTGCCGCACCAGGTTTGATTGAAATACCACCTGAGTCAAAGGTTACGCCTTTACCTACTAAGACGATAGGAGCATCATCGTTAGTCACTGGAGTAGAGGTTTCGTTATTTTTGTCTGTCTTTTTAGACGCTTTCTTACTTGGCAGCTTGGTTGGCAATTTATCAGTTAGGGCTTTTAGGCCGCCTGTTACTTTTGCACTACTAACAGACGCTTTGCCCGTGTTGGCACTAAATGCTGACTTACCTTGATATTCCATCAATACCAGCTTGCCTTCTTTGGTAGAGCCCTGCGCCACTGCTAAGAAGCAATTCATACCCAATGCTGACATCTCATCTTCACCCAATACGGTGACTTTTAATAGATCGGGATAGGTTTTGGCCAAGGCTTGTGCTTGTTCTGCCATATAAGCTGGGAAGCAGATGTTACCCGGTTCATTAGCAACGTCACGAGTCAGGCTTTGACCTTTAAAGACAGCTTCAGCAAATACGAGTGAATCTTGCAATGACTTATCAGCCAACAAATAAATATCGGTCAATACAGGCGTTTTTTGTTCAGACTTATATTTATCAAAACGATAGCTTGCGGCCAATAAATTCAGCGCAAACTGACCAAATTGATTTTCTTCCAACGCATCGCCTAGGGCAACAGTAATAGAATCCACACGTTTTTGCGTGCTTTGATAAATGGTATTGGCAATTTTTTGCAAGGCGCTCTGGTTAAGCTTTTCAAGCTTACCAACACCTACCAATAATAATTGTACAAGGTTTTGCTTGGTGGTCTTTTTATCGCCTGCCAGCGCATAATCTTCTACTGTTTCACAAGCACTACCACTGAAGTGTGAGACTTCAATCAATTGTTCAATGCGTGTTTGATAGTCGCTCAAGGCTGACTCAGCAATGATGTTTTTCTTATCATCGACCAAGACCACAAGACAAGCCGCATCTTTGCTCTTGGCTTCTTTTTTGAGAATTTTTTGCGTGTGCGTCTTTGGTAAACTTTGGGTTAATTTGATATTCATATAATTATCCTTATTAGAGTTATAAAATCAGATTCATAAAAATGATCACGTTTATTTAATTGGTTTTACTTATTAGATCCTTTGGCCTATTGAGCCACCGCCCTAGTGTAGCATATTGCAAGACCAGTGCGCAGTGAGCAAGGCTTAGGTAATATGTTAGAACAAGTTTGCTAATCTAGTTTACGTTTATCAGTATTATTAAAGGTAAATTTTTATTATAAAGTTGATGATGTAGTGCATTGTGTCAAAAAATAATGGATGGATTGATGCTAGCCATTGATTAAATCATTTGTCGTCACCAAAGCGGCAAACCTGTCTTGTAGCGCTGCCATCGCGGTATCGTGCATCATCTCAGCACTGATGGTTTCTCTTTGAGCGCTTGGCAAATCACGAGTGGCGCAGGCGTCGTGACAAACGACATTATCAAACCCTAAGTCAAACGCGGCTCTGACACTTGAGCTGACACACATGTGACTCATAAACCCAGCAAAGATGATTTGCTGCTTTTGCGCTTTTTTAAGCAGGGCGTCAAGCTGCGTCTCATAAAAGGCATTGGGGTGTTTTTTGACGATAACGGTCTCGTTGTCCTGGGGCTGTAAGGCACTGACAATATCGATGTTGGCTGATAAAGGGTCGAACACTTGACCGTTTTCTGCACCATGATGGGTAATATGAAAAATAGGTACATTCAGCTCGCGCGCTTTATTCAGCAATAGGCGTGCATTTTCAGTCGCTTTTGCACCGGCTTGCCCTAGCGGCATGGCACCATTGACGTATTCGTTTTGAAAGTCAATCAATACGAGAGCGCAGTTAGACCAATCAGGGGGCGCAAAGGCACCGCCAGCAAGTTCAAGTAAGGTAGAGGGCGTAGACATGGTAAAGTCCTTAATCAATATGATTTGTGATATTTGAAGAGTCGTATAAAATCACAGAAGCGAACGCTTTAAAAATATAGAGAGATTAGTCTAGCAATTATTGTCAAATATACGAGCGTCATGATACGAATGACAAACAAACCTTTCTAAAGTACATAAACCAAAAACGTCTAAGTAGAAATATACTCAATTTCAAACAGTTGTATGTTTTGTGCGCCCTTTAATTTTTGATTATTGCCTTTATATTAGGCAGATATAACAAGCCACCAGCAAGGTGAGCGCAATCTCTTTCAAACACATTTCACAGCCATTTTTAACCAAAATATGCTAGGATTAGCGGCTATCTTTATCGCTGATATTTGTAGAGTATGGCGCAAAAATGATGCCGTTATTACGGTCACGATATTATGGTCATTATGTATATAGTTGATTGATCAGGATAGAGCCGATACAGCGCTAACATAGTGCTGATAAGTACCAATAACTGTGCTTGAAACTCCCTATAATTTATCGATAAGCATGTGATGACTCGCGCGACTGCCAATCCATTACCAACCCATGAAGAGTACCTATTGTGATATTACGCCGCTATATGACTCAGCAAGTTGCCTCAACGACCGCTTTGGTGTTGGGGTTTTTAGTGGTAATGATGCTGGGCGGTCGTTTGATCCGTTACTTTGGTATCGCAGCAGAAGGCAATCTGGATATCAGTTTGTTATTCACTATTATCGGTTATAACCTGCCGTACTTCTTAGAGTTGATCTTGCCGCTGGCATTTTTTATTGCATTGATGCTGGTTTTCGGACGCTTGTACGTCGACCAAGAAATGGCAGTCATCAACGCCAGCGGCATCTCGCGTGGTAAGCTTGCACGTTTGATGACGCCATTGATACTAGCTCTATTTGTGGGTGAGGCGGCGCTTTCGGTGGTTGGAAAACCGTGGGGTGTGCGTTCATCTGAGAGCGTCTGGCAACAGCAAGCATTGACCAGTGCGTTTGATTTGATTCGCCCAAACCAGTTTATTAGTAGTGGTAATTATCATTTGTACGTGGGCAGTTTGAGCGACGATAAGAAGCAATTACAAGACGTGATACTCATCCAGTCGAAGCCCAAAGCAAAAGGCAGTAAATCTGTTGATATGGATGACAGTACGTCTGTTGATATGGATAACCGCATCGATGCAGAAACTGCTGAGCAGTTGGACATTCCAGAGCTGCCGAACGCACTGATGAGCAAGAACGATATTAGCAAAGACACCATCACGTTAGCCAAACGGGCTGAGCAAGTAGATACAGAGGCGAGTGGTGTGACGCAATTGGACTTATTCCAAGGACGTCGCTATGAGGTTGGCGCAGGCAATCTAAAGTATAACCAAGTCGGCTTTGATCGCTATCGCATCACGTTGACGGAATCCTCAAAAGAAGTCGTTACCGAAGACAATATCGAAACCCAAGCGATTGGGCCGTTGTGGCAAGCCGCCACGGGCGGTACGCAAGTGGGCAGTGATAATGCGTTGCGAGCCGCACAAGGGGAGCTTGGTTATCGCTTGGCGCTGCCGTGGCTGATGATTATCGCCCCCATGCTGGCCGTACCACTTGCCCAAGTACGCCCACGTCAAGGGCGCTGGTTGCGTCTGTTTCCTTCTATCTTATTATTTGTCAGCTGTGCACTCGGTATTATTTCGCTTAAAAATGCCGTGAGTAAAGGTAGTGTCAGCGTGTGGGCATACGCATGGTTTATTTTAGGATTTATGGCATTGGCGCTTTATATGAATTGGGGTAGCCGTGTGCAGCATCGATTACGCTTTCGCAAACAAGAGAATGAGCCGTTGATGACAGCTGATAGCCAACATAGTGGCTCACAAGGAGGGCAACCATAATGCGCTCCTTATTTTCAAAATCCTCAGCGACCGATCAGCTGGCAAGACTGCCGAGTAACCTCAAGGTGCTTAGCCGTTATGTCAAGCTCAACGCCTTACTCGCCATTATCGGAGCGGTACTTGGTCTGTGGGCGCTGCAATTGGTATTTTCTTATTTATCTGAGCTAGATTCGCTGGATGACAGCTACACGATGGGTGAAGCCATCAAATACATATTCTATCGCTCACCTTACTTTTTAGAGCAGTTTATTCCGACGGGCGCCTTGCTTGGTGCGGTGGTTGGTTTGGGATTGCTGGCAAACAAAAGCGAGCTGGTCGTGATGCGCGCGGCTGGGGTAAGTGTGTATCGTATCGTCAGCTGGGTGCTACAACCTGCCTTGATTTTTGTAATTTTGGCCTTGGCAATCAATCAGTTTGTCTTGCCGACCTCCAATCAACTGGCAAAAGAGATCAACGATGCTGACAGCAAATCGCTAGTGACGTCGGTACGAGGCTATTGGACCGTGCAGCCACGGTTTGAAAAATCAGAAGATGGCGGTGCCAAACCGGATGGTAGCGACATTCTTTATATCGATTACGCCGATGTTAACGGCAATATCGGTGAGGTCAAGCGTTGGCATTTGGACAATAGTGGTGACTTACAAACCGCGGTTCACGCTGAGGGCGGGAAGTATATTGGTCGTGAATCTTTAGATACCACCACTGACAAACTGAGCGAGCAGTATCGTTATGATTGGCAGCTCAATAACATGACTGAGCTGAGTATCAACCAAGGGTTTGAGAGCAGTCAGGCCATCTCGACATCTGATACGTTAAGCTTGCCATTTGCGCCTGAGTCCGTGTATTTGCTGACCCGTAAAGCAGAGGATTTGTCATTGACTCAATTGTATGAGCATCGGCAGTTTATGCGCCAACAAGATCAACGCTCCTTGAGTCATGAGCTGGCATTTTGGCAAAAACTGCTGTCGCCGTTGTCTATTTTATCTTTGGTCATTGTTGCCTGCTCATTCGTTTTTGGCTCATTACGCACGCACAGTTTGGGCTTGCGTATCGTGGTGGCATTGCTGTTCGGTTTGCTGTTCAGTTATGTGCAGGATTTGGTCGGTTTTGTCTCGCTGGCTACTGGGTTTTCGCCCATGCTGATGGTGATACTGCCAATTATTGGCAGTGCGATCTTGGGTGGCTATTTACTCAAACGGCAAATGTAGGTCACAACGGACAATGCAAAACCAAATCGCCCTGTACATAGTGACAAGTATTTATAGTAATAAGCGACTGGTATAAAACTTCCTTGCTTACTATAATATAAAGGCTGCAAAAAATTCATCTCAGTCGCACTGTACATTATCAAAGTAACTCAACTAGACAGTTCGCCATAAAAAAGCCCGTCGAAACTTATTGTTTTGACGGGCTTTTTGTTTGCTCAACTTTTAAAATCTCAATTCTCAAAACTTTGAGCTTTTTAACCAGCTAAGTGTTTAAAAACTTATTCTTTCCTAAAATTAGTCTTTGGTTGCCATGGTAATCGTGTACGTTTTGCCTTGTTTGACCTTTTCGCTATTGCCAAACACTTCGGTAAATGAGCGCTTCATAAATTGACGTAAGCCATTGATGGTCACTACATAAAAACGGCCACCTTGACGCATGCGTGCATAGGCATCAAGGAAGTACAGATAGTGTTGCTCTTTGCCGACTTTGGCGGGCAAGTTTGACATCACAAGGCTAAAGTCTTTGTCTTTTGCTACGTGATTAAAGCCATTGGATAAATGCACATCGACATTTTTTAAACCGTTTTTTTCACAATTCAAGCGTGCATACTCTACTGCCATAAAATCTTTATCAATCAGTGTGTGCTGACCATTTGGACATTCGCGCGCGGCCGTCATGCCAAGCACACCATAACCACAGCCCAAATCGATCGAATCGTCATCTGCCTGAAAATCCACGTAATCCAGCAGCATTAGGCTACCATCATCGAGCTTTTGCGGTGAAAAAATACCCCACGTGGTCGCAAAATCAAACGGCTTACCCAGCACGTCTTGGCGAAAATTGATGTCTTCGCGCCAGTGTTGGGCGTTCTTTAGCAGGTCAGCAGGCGGTCTATGGCTCATGATATTCTCAAATAATAGATAAGGAAGAGGGGGTGCGTGGTGCAACTAGACAGCTCACGCAGTATGACGAGTATTGTAACGAGAAAAGGGCAGGTTTGCAGCTATGGATTATAGTCGTTTCTCAGATTACTCTTTTAAATAGAAAAATGTTGCTATGACTGAAAGAAAAATTATACTTTTATCAAGATAGGCAAGTGCATAATTCTACAGCGGTGACTTAAAGGAAAACAATGTGACAAGTGATCTTAATAAAGACTGGACACCAACATTTGGTACCGTTTATACATGGTTTGCCATGGATAAAGAAGGGCGAATTGCGGTTATGGTAAATAACTGCTGGGGTGACCTACCGCAATCAGTTTTAAATATTCCTAATGCTGAACCGTTATTGGATGATTTAAATGATTATATATGGGAAGAGTCGAATAAGTACACGGACTACCCTCAAGATAAAGCAGGAGAGCTAATAGTGGATCTATATTCTTATTGGAGTAATAAGGATAGGTACCGCAAAAAAGTTTCGATAAGAACAGTGGGTAGAATTGGGAAATGGCATGGATACATTATCGACTTCTACTGCTTTTTCGAAAATAAAACAATGATTCGTCGTAAGATTACTAAAAAATTAACTGCTGAGCTTAAACGAATAAAAAATTATAGTGACGCGAATTTTTCAGTAAACAAAGGTTACTTTTTATACTTTGCAGTAGACGGGTATAACGAAGGTGATGATTATCCAGTAGGCTATAAGGGCGCGACCAAAATAGGTGATTATTACCGTTATCTTGTACCTACAGTCTACGCGTCAATTGAGGGTTTTCCGCAAGAGTTATGGCACGGTATAGCCGTTTCAGATACTCTAGATTTTACCAAAGATAGAATGCTTGATAATGATAAGATTAATACTTATTTTCCTAGAAATTATCGTAACTAACCAGCTATGTAGCTTGGTTGGTTCGAGAGTAACTTATCATCCAATGTTTCCATGCTTACATTTTTCTTAGAGAATTTAAGCTTTTCCTTATATTAATGTCTTCTGGATCTATAGCCATAGCATCCTCATAGCACTTCCTTGCAGAGGCAAACTCTCCTATACTTGCCATCAAAGCTCCTAAATCAATATAGGCATCAACAAACTCTGGGTCTAAATCGATAGATTCCTGATAGTATTCAAATGCCTGAACTAAATCACCTTTAGCAAAGAAATCAGAAGCCCATAGATAATAGTATCTTGATATTCTGTACTCATTATCTATATCAGTCACTTGACCATAAATTTCAAAAGCATTCTGATAATTTTTTTTATAAAACTCAGCATTGCCCTCACATTCTAGAGTAGCTGCATGTGACAAATTTGAACTTTTGAGCATCTTGTAGCCTGCATCAAAGTCCATATTTTTAAAATGCTCAGTAATTTTTTTAATAATATTATGATCGTTATGTCCTATCATATGTTCTTTCCTTCAAAAGGCTAACCTCTCGGATGATGCTCTGCATGCAACTGCTGCAATCTCGCTGTCGCCACATGAGTATAGATTTGCGTGGTAGACAAGTCACTATGCCCAAGCAACAACTGCACGCTACGTAAGTCTGCGCCATGATTGAGCAGATGCGTGGCAAAAGCGTGACGTAAGGTGTGCGGTGACAACTCTTTATCGATACTGGCGACTTTCGCGTATTTTTTGAGCAAATACCAAAAATTCTGCCGCGTCATATAACCGCCTTGCGCCGTCAAAAACACCGCTTGGCAGTTGCCCGATTTTAAATGCGCAATCAAATCCCCACGTCCATGCGACAGATAGTCTTCTAGCGCGTCCGCTGCATATTCACCGAGTGGCACCAATCGCGTTTTATTGCCTTTACCGGTGATTTGTAGCCAGCCTGAATTGAGATTGACTTGTTCTAATGACAGATTAATCAGCTCACTGACACGCAAACCGCAAGCGTAGAGCACCTCTAACATGGCTTTGTCACGCAGTCCCAGCGCCGTACTGGTATCGGGCGCGGCCAGCAGATTATCGACATCTGCTTCGCTCAAATCTTTCGGCAACGGGCGACCAAGTTTGGGGCTTTTGACGCGCTCACACGGATTGTCTTCACGCAAATTGCTCGCAATCATCCACAAGTAGAACTGACGCAGGCTGGACAGCATACGCGCTTGAGTACGGGGCGTTTTGCCGTCTTGAGTGAGGAGAGAAAGACAATGCAGCACATCATCAGGCTGCCAGCGTGTCAGCGCGATAGGGTTGGTCAACTCACAAGAACGCAAGTCGCGCACATAAGCGTTACGGGTACGCGTCGCTAAACCACGAGCCAGCATGGCTTGACGAAACTCCGTCATATAAGACGGCTCATCATCGACGGCCAAGGACTTGGGCTGCCTTTGTTGTACGGCACGATCACGGCTCATAAGACGATTCTCAGTGAATGACGAAAGATAAAGAATAGGTCAGAGCGATTATGCGCTTTTTTTCTTCACCAAATAACGATATAGCGTACTATTTACGGGCGTCTCATTATCGCCAGCAACAGTGATTTCATCAGGATCAATATCCAAACTCACATTGTCAGCCAACGTTTCTTGACCGAGCAACTCATGACCCAGATGACGACAAAAATTAGGAATGTCGCGTGTGGTGGCAGGATCAGTGGCGAGTATCTCAATCACCTCACCGCTATCTGCTTTACGGATCACTCGGTGTAGCATCATCACAGGCTCAGGACAGATCAGGCCTTGCGTGTCTAAATGATGGTGAATAGTCGTTTGCATCGTTGAGGTCGTCATAATGTATTATTTGAATCAATTAGGTGAGTTTATAGTATAAAAGTGACGCATAAAAAGTGCGCTACTTAGATAATTTTTTTACTTGCTGTGCCGTTGCAGACAGAGGCTTCAAAAAATCTATCCCAGCAGTACGGTATGCTTTTTAAATAAACGATACATTTATCAAAGAGATTTCATTCGAGCATCTTATGTCTCTTCAATGATATCAACGTCTTCTTGCATTTCTAAAAAGTTAAAAAAGCGTTTAAAAGTCACTTTAAATAAAAACGCCACGCCCAGCCAGCAGGACAATCCTAACCACGCCGTATTAGAAAACAGTAACTCACCGATCAGAATAAGGGTAGACACACCGATACTCATGGCAATCATTGAGGGCTGGTTGAGCCGATAGCGGTAAATCACAAAAGCATCATAAATAGTAATAGGAATGGTCAGTGCCACCAACGCATAAGGCAAATTGTAAAACAATTGATACAGCAGCTGATTGTCATGGAACGCCTTGATACTGGCAATGGTACCAAAAATCACAAATGCCAAAATCGCGGCATAAATAAGATAAACTGCTATCTGGTTTACGCGCTGAGCGCCTTTGATACGTGCGATCGCAAGCGGAGCAAAACCATGTTGCGACTTATTTTGCAAGGCTTGGTCTGGGGCATCGGTCATAGTCATCAATCACGCATTCGTTTGGAGGGGCAATAGGGTAAAAAACAACAAGGCTACAATGCCTGCCATTTATGTCTGTCACTTTTGCCGCTGCTGTATCTTCATTCTGGTTTGATAGCATCAATAGCGATACTGCTATTAGGGTCAGCAAAATAAGTCGACATCAAAATACAGGCAGAGATATCATCAATGGGGTCGCGCTCATGTTTGATCCAGCCATTCTCCCATGCTATTTCTCTGGCGGCGACAGACGTCAAGCGCTCATCACATAGAGACACCGTCACAGGCAAATGCTGCTCCATGATTCTATGTGCCAAGCGACGGGCAAACTTGTGCGCACGCTTAGACAGCATGGAACTGCTGCCATCCATGTTCAGTGGCAAACCAACCACCACTCTTGCCACGCCCCACACTTTGATAATACCCAGTAAATTATCCCAGTCTGGCTGACCATTATCCATGGCCAAAATATCAAAGGCACGCGCGGTCTCGGTAACGGTATTGCCTAAAGCCATACCCATCTTTTTAACGCCGTAATCCAGAGCTAAAATAAGATGCGGTTTGACGGTTGATTCAGAAATGCTGTCATCAATCGCTTCTACGGCATCTTTTATAAGCGTGCTATCTACCATAATAAGGGAAGTTTCCTATCGTTGAGTGTGTTATTAAGCTTGGAAGATTAAGCATGACCAATATCACTGCTCAAATAATCAAAATTCACACCAATTTTGTCAGCGGCGATTTGCCAACGCTCTTCAAAGGGCGTATCAAACAATAAGTTCAAATCAGCGGGACAGACCAACCAATCGCCATTGCCCAGCTCTTTTTCCAGCTGTTTTTTGCCCCAACTGGCATGTCCCAAGCACAACTGATAATGACCCACGCCTTGACCGGCTGCAATACGTTTGAGAATGTCTTGGCTGGTGGTAATACAGACGTTTTCTGAAATGGCAAAAGAAGACGCCCACTCCGGTTGTCCTGTATGCAATACAAACCCCACCTCTGGATACATGGGGCCACCTTCTAATGCCAAGTCTTCCATCACTTGGCGGTTAGTCACTTCAATATCCAAGTCTTCCAAGAGTTTACCGACGCGCGCTTGCTCTAATGGACGATTGACCATAAGACCAAGTGCGCCATATTTATCATGACGACAAATATAGATTAAAGCCTGTGCAAACCTTGGATCTGATAGCTCTGGCGCCGCAATTAAGAAATGATGGGTCAAATTGGCTTTAGACATAAAAAAACACGTAACCTAAATAAAGGTGAGAGACCACTATATGGCGATAATGAGGTAAAAATCAACCAAAGTTGTTGTTTATCAACGCCTAGTCAAGAATTGAGAGTCGCTTGTTTTTACTTAACATCGGTCAACAAACTACGCGCATGTTCGCGCGTCACATCAGTGATGGTCACGCCGCCCGACATACGTGCCAACTCATCCACTTGCGCATGACCTGTCACGATGAGCAGCTCGCTTTCTGTCTGTTCTTGATGATGTTTTTGTACCAAGATATGCTGATGGGCTTGTGCGGCGACTTGGGCTTGGTGAGTGATGGCGAGCAATTGCTGCGTCTGTCCAAGTGCGCGTAATAGCTCACCGACCACTTGTGCGGTGCCGCCACTGATACCGACATCGACCTCATCGAATACCAACATCGGCTTGGCGGCATTGTTATCAGCACTGGTTGCTTGCAATACTTGCATCACAAGCGCCATACGCGACAGCTCACCGCCTGAGGCGATTTTATGTAGTGGCTGCATGGGCATACCCACATTGGCACTAAACAACAAGTCAATATCAAAGCAGCCTTGTGCATTATATTGGCTGGTTTCTACTTTTTTGGTAAACACAAACTCGCAGCGAGCATTGGGCAAGGCAAGAGGCTGTAGTTGCTCAATCAGCTGTTTACTCACCATGGGTGCAGCTTTCGTTCGCGCTTTATTCAATTGTGTGGCAAATGCCAAATACGCTTGCCATGCTTGTTCGATTTGCGACGCCATGGCATCACTGCTTGGCTCATTTTCCAATTGATCTAATTGTTCTTGCCAGCCTTTTGCTTCATGAACCAATTCACCAGCGGGCAAATTGTGCTTGCGTGATAAGCGGTGACCTAAGCTTATTAAACTGTCTAGCGTTTGCAGGCGCTCAGGGTCAGGCAATTGTTGTTCTGCATAATCCGACAGTAACGCAGTCACTTCTGTAATTTGCTGCTGTGCCAAATGCAATTGCTCAGAGGCTTGCTCAAACGTTTGGCTGACACCCACTTGGTGGTCACAGATTTTGATCGCTTGACCCAGCAAGGTCATGACATCTGGCTCATCGGTATCATTGTCCAATAAATGCAAACCATGACTGGCCTCGGTCATTAGCGCTTCGATATTAGATAGCTCTTCGTGCTCCGCCTCGACATCTGCATAGTCGACCGCCAGCAAGGGCGCTATGTCTGCCAGCTGGTTTTGCAAAAGCTGAATACGATCTTGACGCTGGGATTCGCGGCTAGCGATATCATCGGCGCGGCGTTTGAGCTGCTGATACTGCTGATAGCTATTTGCTGTTTGTATGGCAAGAGGCGTGGTTTGCGCCATCTCATCTAACCATTGCACCACAAATTGCGGCTTTAATAAGGCCTGCTGAGCATGTTGGCTATGAATATTGACCAGTAATGCACCCAAGCTTTTTAATTCAGCGAGACTCACTGGTGTACCGTTTAACCAGGCTTTTGAGCGCCCTGTATTGCTTAGTTGACGACGAATCAATACTTCAGGCTCTTCTAGTAGCCGCTCGTTTTTTACAAACCACTCGGCAACGACAGGATTGCTTTCTACATCAAACTGCGCATAGATATCTGCATGCGCTGCGCCATGTCTGACCATGGCACTGTCTGCGCGCTCACCGATACATAAGGACAAAGCATCAAGTAATAGCGACTTGCCAGCGCCCGTCTCACCGGTGATGACATTAAAGCCACAAGCCACGTTTAGCTCATGTTGAGCGATCAACGCAAACTGATGTAAAGTTAATGATACTAGCATCAACGCCTCTCATGACAGATTGAAAGCTTTATATAGGCTCAAAAATCATGTCTAAAATAGGATAAAAAAAGAATAAATAGGTTCAGCTAACAGCGCGAATAGATAAGTGTGATTGGCAAATATTATGGTGTTAAATGTCTTTAAATACAAATATTAAAGCCAGTAAATCTAATAAATGGGTCTGGCAAGACTACCACAAAATCGGTGGAGGTTGACTATGTGTGGTCTTTCTTTTTCTTATAATACTGATGATAAAGGTGTGCCCTTTGGCCAAATAGAGCCTGTCAAAGTAAACGTCTCAAATCAATGAAAGTGGCTAACTGTAATCACGAAAGTAGCGAGGAATAAAGAAGTGTGACAGCATCATGATCCGCCTAGCCAAGAGAATTTACCTGCCGCTGTAACAAACTTTATAGAGATAATGTGGTAGCATAATCTCACATAATGATAAACTCTGACTATGGGTTCCATCCACTCTTTATCATGTTGCAAGTCATGGTTTCGTAAAATTAGAGGCTTATAGTAAAAGAACAGAGAACTCAGTGATGATGTCAAAATATTTTTATAGAACCTGCTCCTATAGTTAGCGGGCAGGTCTTTACCGTAATACAATCCAGCATTTAAGATTGAGCGCTTCTTCAAAAACGCCCACACTAGCTGACTCAACTCAGTTACTTATTTTTTAGTTTTATAATAATTATTTGATAAGGAAGCCACTATGACAGCGGCGCAATTTACTAATGTAACCGTCAATGCCCACGCAACCGTCTCTTACGATGGACGCTGTTCAAGCCATACCATTATGTTTGAAGATGGGCGCCATAAAACGCTAGGCGTGATCTTGCCTTGTGACAACTTGGTTGACCACTATCACTTTAGTACCAATACCTCTGAGCGTATCGAAATCACTAGCGGTGAGTGTGAAGTCAAAATAAACGGTGATGAAGAATTCAGCTACTACCGTGCAGGTCAATCATTCGTGGTTGAAGGCAACAGCGGTTTTAATCTGCGTACCGAAGAGATTGTTCAGTATGTTTGCCACTTAGAAGGCTAATCGACAGCCAGATGAATGTCACGATAAGGTGACCTATCACGCTGTGCAGAGAGGATTCAAAAAATAAACAATATCGGATTGGTATTGTTTATTTCTTTTTTGGCCAGTATTAATAATAGCCAACCATTGATTGACTGGTACAATTGGGCCATATATCCTTTTTTATCTTGTCGCAATATGCGATACCCACTAATATTTATAGTAGGCCTATTATGGCAAAACCCATTTATTTTTATGGCATTCACGCGATTGATGCCTTACTTGAACACCGTCCGCTTGATGGACTTAGCCTGTTTGTACAGCAGGGGCGTGAGAGTGACAGCCATGTGCAAGCGATCATGGCGCAAGCGCGCGACAATGGTATTAGTATCCAAACCGCACAAAAAGACAAGCTAACGCAATTGTGTGATAGCCCGCAACATCAAGGCGTTGTATTGCATGCCCGTCCATTGGGCTTCGCTGATGAAGGCTTACTGGACACGATTGCTGGACGTGATCAGTGCTTGTTATTGGTGCTCGATCAAATCACGGATGCCCATAATTTTGGTGCTTGTTTGCGTACCGCTGTGGCGATGGGCGTGGACGCCGTTGTTTGTCCTAAACATCATGCCGCAAGCCTAACACCAACCGTTGCCAAAGTCTCAGTTGGCGCGGCCGAAATGATGCCGATCATCAGTGTGACCAATTTGGCGCGTGCGTTGTCACAGATTAAAAATGCAGGGGTATTTGTTTTTGGGACTGCCCTTAATGCAGATGCCAAACCATTACATGCTGCTGATTTGACAGGTAAGACAGCGATTATTATGGGCTCAGAAGGGGAAGGGATGCGTCGTTTAACCACAGAAAGCTGTGATGAGCTGGTTTACATCCCGATGTCAGGCAATGAGCATGGCAACTTGCAAAGCTTGAATGTCAGTGTTGCCACTGGTATGGCACTGTATGAGGTCAATCGGCAGCGTACTTTAGCTGCTGGGCAAGCGTAAGATATTGTTGATGTAAGGGCTCAAGCTTGACGTAAAGAGAAGCCAAATCACTTTCATTGAGAATGACATGATCTGCATGGCGATTGCGCTCTTCTCGGCTAAGCTGATTGGTCATAATGGCTTTGATCTTTTGTACACTTTGCTCATCACGTCGGCTGGCGCGTGCCAGCTGAGTCTCCTCAGTGGCATCCATCACTAAGATGCGCTGACATAAATTGGCCAGTCCAGCCTCTGCGCCTTCAATAAGCAGGGGCGCTGACAACACCACATAAGGCGATGTACTGGCGGCCAGTTGCAGCTTTGCGGCCTCACGTATCGCTGGATGCGTGATCGCCTCTAGCTCAATAAGTGCTTCAGGGTACGTAAATACGTGTGTTCTGACCGCCGCTCTGTCCATTGTGCCGTCACTGTTCAATACCCAATCACCAAATTTTTTCTGAATCTTGCGTAAGGTTGGGCTGCCTTTAGCGGCTACTTCATGAGCAATGACATCTGCATCAATGATATCGATACCTTGCTCAGCAAACCAAGCACTGGCAGCAGACTTGCCACTACCGATGCCACCCGTCAAACCGACTACTAGCGTCTTGTTTTTGGTTGGCAGGTTTTGTGATTGATGCGAATAAAGGGTCGTCTGTTTTGACATAATGGTGACTTATCTGACTGATATAATGAGGATGGCAGTGACTTATTAATAATCACACCTCAAGGCCAAATGGCCTTTAAAGGTTGATAATAATTAAAAATGACTGCCGACAATTGGCTAAAAGAGTTTGTTAAGTATACATGCCAAGATACCAGCTGACGATATCTGAACCATATAATAACGCAACGATTCCCGCAATAGCGATATAAGGCCCAAAAGCGAACGGCCGGCTCTCACCCTGTTTTTTCATCAAGATCAATCCAACGATAGATCCCAATAAGGAAGACAACAATATAATGAGCGGTAACATTAGTGGCCCAAGCCAAGCACCCAGTACGGCCAGTAATTTAAAGTCTCCTTGGCCCATGCCGTGCTTTTTGGTAATAAGATAAAAAATCTTAACCACTATCCACAATGACAAAAATCCAAGCAATAAGCCCCAGATGGACTGAGTAGGGGAGACAAACCAACCTTGTGAGTTGACGGCCAATCCCAAACCTGCCAATGGAAAGGTTAGACGGTCGGGCAATAGCTGGGTATCAAAATCAATGCCTGTTAAAGCGACGAGCGTCCATACCAAGATTAATGCGGACAACCCAGTAGCATTGACCCCAAATTTGTAAATTACTAATACCGATAGTAGGGCAGTAACCAACTCAACCAAAGGATAGCGCAGATTAATCGAAGCTTTGCAGTCTGAACAACGACCGCGCAACACCAACCAACTGATTAAAGGGATGTTTTCATACCATTTAATTTTATGAGCACAATGAGGGCAGCGTGAGGCTGGTCGACTCAAGGTAATGGGTTGGTCATTTGCGACAATATTTGTCAAAGGTTGCGTATGTTCACGTGGCATATCGACCTGATCAGAGATGAACTGACTACATTCTTGTCGCCAGTCATAGATCATTATTAGTGGAATACGGTGAATAACCACATTCAAAAAACTGCCAACACAAAGACCCAATAAACCAAATACGAGTAAAGCTAGGGTCATATTGTCTTGTAGTAACTGTATAAATTGCATCAAATCGTTATCCTACCACTGAACCCATTTGGAAGATTGGCAAGTACATTGCAATGACCAACCCTCCTACTAAAACCCCTAACACTGCCATAATGAGTGGCTCCATCAGACTGGTTAAGCCATCTACGGCATTGTCGACTTCGTTCTCGTAGTAGACAGCCACTTTATCAAGCATCTCTTCTAAACTACCTGATTCTTCTCCAATACCGACCATTTGGATGACCAAACTTGGAAACAGATTGGTCGAGCGTATCGAAAATTGTAGCTGTTGCCCGGTTGATACATCATTTTTAATCTGCTGAATGGCATTATAAAAAACGACATTGTTTGCTGCGCCTGCCGTAGAATCTAATGCATCAATAAGTGGTACACCAGCCGCAAAAGTCGTCGATAGCGTACGAGCGAAACGGGCAATAACCGCTTGATAAGCAATGTTGCCGAATATGGGCGCTTTTAAGGCGGCGCGATCTAAAAAATCACGGAATTTTTTGGAGCGTTTTTTAGCCTCTGAAAAACCAATAATAGCACCACCAATAATAATAATTAAAATAAACCACCAAGACTGCATCCACTCAGACATACCAACCACCATTTGTGTAAATGCTGGGAGCTCGGCACCAAAAGATTCAAACAAGCCAGAAAAGACAGGCACTACTTTGATGAGCAAAATCATGGTAACAATAATGGCTACGATAATAACCGCAATCGGATACTTCATGGCCTTCTTAATCTTGGCCTTCAGTAATTCACTCTTTTCTTTATAAGTAGCAACCCGCTCCAGCATGGTCTCAAGCGCCCCTGATTGTTCACCAGACTCAACGAGCGAACAAAAAAGGTCGTCAAAATAGCGCGGATGTTTACGTAAGGCAGAAGCAAAGGTGCCCCCTGCCTCGATATCCGCCTTTATCTGTAATACCAACTCTTTCATGCTCGGATTGTCTAGTGAGTCAGCCACAATTTCAAAAGACTGGGTCAGTGGTACACCCGCTTTCATCATGGTTGCTAGCTGCCGTGCAAAAATAGCAATATCAATGGCTTTGATAGACTTTTTAAAGGTATATAGGGGTTTGGGTTTTTTCTTAATCCCTTTGACGGTAATGCCTTGTTTACGCAATGTGGCTTTTGCTAGCTCTAAACTACGACTGGTGGTCTCGCCTTTTACTTTTTGTCCGCGCCGGTTCACTCCATCATAGACAAAGTCTAACAGCATATCGGTCTTAGCTTTTGCCATATTATTATCCTTAAAAATTGTCTGATGAAGTATCAAGAAGTAAAACAGTGCTTAGCTCACACTTTTAATTTTACCTACTGCATTTTAGCGCAAAAAACCAGACCTTATCTGTTTTATTTTTAAGCGGTTAAAGTCATTGTTACTTGCTAATAGCTGTTATATAAGTAACAAACCCAAAATATAAAAGAGGCTACTCATAAATATGTGAAACTTTACCCTTATTCCGAGGTTACTCGCATCATTTCTTGGATACTGGTGACCCCTTGTAAAACCTTTAAAACACCTGAGCGGCGCAGATCTCGGAAACCATTTTTGAGTGCCGCATCTTTGATATCTATCGCATTTCCATCTTCCATAATAATGCGTGAAATATCAGGTGTGACTTTCATGACTTCATAAATACCGACACGTCCTTTATAGCCTTCACGGCACTCATTACAACCTACTGGTTCATAAATGATATTATCTGGATTGTCTAAATCCACATCCTTAAATCCAAGCTCAAGTAGGCTTTGGCGAGGGATATTGATAGGCTTTTTACAGTTTTTGCATAGACGTCGTGCCAAGCGCTGAGCGATAACCAAGTTGACGGAAGTAGCGATATTGAAAGAAGCCACACCCATGTTACGCAGACGGGTCAATGTTTCAGGAGCGGAATTGGTGTGCAAGGTTGAGAGTACCATGTGACCCGTCTGAGCGGCTTTAATGGCAATCTCTGCCGTTTCAAGGTCACGAATCTCCCCAACCATCACAATATCAGGATCTTGGCGCAAAAAGGACTTAAGGGCGTTAGCAAAGGTCAACCCCACTTTGGGATTGACGTTAACCTGATTGATACCCTCTAAATTGATCTCGACAGGGTCTTCAGCAGTTGAGATATTGGTCGCGCCTGTATTTAATATATTGATACCTGTATATAATGAAACAGTTTTACCGGAACCCGTAGGACCAGTAATCAATAGCATGCCTTGCGGCTTATGCAGCGCTTCTAAGAACATCTCTTTTTGATCTGGCTCATAACCCAAGGCTTCAATACCTAGCATGGCTGAAGAAGGATCCAAAATACGCAGAACGATTTTTTCACCGAACAGTGTTGGTAAAGAGTTCACACGAAAATCAATGGCTTTACTTTTAGATATTTTAAGTTTAATACGTCCATCTTGTGGCACACGGCGCTCTGAGATGTCCATCTGTGACATGACCTTTAAGCGCGCTGCGATTTTTCCTGCCAGCTGTACGGGCGGATTAGACATTTTCTGCATCACGCCATCGACACGAAAGCGAACACGATACGTTTTTTCATAGGGCTCAAAATGCAAATCAGAGGCGCCCATACGAATGGCATCCACCAGCATTTTATTGACAAACTTTACCACAGGGGCCTCATCCACGCTGTCTGTAAGTTTGACTTCACCTTCTTCTTCGTTTTCTTCAAAACCAACGTTTAGATCACTGTCAGAGAAGCTATCGAAACTTTGCATAGTATCAGCATAAATTTTTTCGATATGCCTTTTAAGCTTGTCTTCTTCGACGACAATGGTTTCAATAGAAAGTCGAGAGTTAAAGGCGATGGCATCAATCGCATCGACACGGGTTGGGTCACTTAACGCAATAAATAAACGCTGTCCTCGCTTAAAGAGTGGCAAGGCATTAAATTTACGGACGATTTTTTCGTCCACCAAATCTCTTGGAATGACATCAAGATTGAGCGCATCTAAATCGAATAAAGGATCGCCAAAGGCCTGTGACAGCATCTGAGCAAGGTGGGACGCGTCGGCCAGTTTGTTGTCTACCAGATACGGCACTAATCCTATTTGCTGCTGCTGAGATTCGGTTTGCGCCGTTTTCATATTCGCTTCGCTAACGACACCTTCACTGATTAGCTGCTGCGCCAACCCGCCATATTTACTCGTTGTGACAGACATTACGACTTCTCCTTGATACCAAGTACTCAGCATACTTATCCAAAATTCACAGACTATTTATAGTGATAGTTGCTTATAGATATCTTTTCTGAAGGTGTATTTTCTGAGTCAGCAAAACGTTACTTTCGCAAAAGATCTCGCTATCCTTACCTTTTATTAATAGTCTATATTTTTGGTCGTGCACGCTATAAGCATTTCAATGAATTAAGTTTTTGATAATATTGCGTTATTTATGAATGTTATACTATTAAAGATTTGCTTCAGTTTAAAGGCTTTATATACACTATATAACCTGTCGCACGCAAAGAATCCTTACGGGTATCAGGTTGGTTGAATCGGTACTTCAAGTGTCTTTCCATTTCTGGCGATGGCATACTATAGCACTTGTTAATTATTTGTTATACTGGCGCGCATATTAGCCGAATTGGCATGAATACATGAGACAAGGTAGATGAGTATGCAAGCTTGGGTAATTGGCAACTGGAAACAAAATCCAGCAACGAACCACGACGTGAATGCACTGTTGAACGACTTACTGGCTGTGACCGATGCACAAGCTGATACGACGCCAGTGACAAGTCGTTTCCAATTGATGGTGGCACCAAGCTGTATTCATTTGGCGGCCGTTAGTGCGCGTTTGAAAGGCAGTACCATACAATGTGCTGCGCAAGATATTAGCCAACATAGTGCGAGTACAGGCGCATACACAGGCGATTGTTCAGCGCAACAAGTGGCAGATGCTGGGGCAACTTGGACAATACTGGGTCACTCTGAGCGCCGTCAATACCATAAAGAATCTCACGATACCTTAATCAAAAAGCTGACTCATGCCTTTGCAAAAAACCTAGGCGTGGTTTTCTGTATTGGTGAGACTCAAACTCAGTATGATGATCAGCAAACCTTAAACGTCATCAATGATCAGTTGTCAGTGCTCAAAGATTTACTTACCCAGCAGCCAGAACTCCTCTTATCGTTGTCTGAGCGCTTAATTGTCGCTTATGAGCCAGTATGGGCAATTGGTACTGGAAAAGTGCCAACGGTAGAAGAAGTCAGCAAAACGCATCAGTATATAAAACAAACGATTGCCAGTTTTGCCAAAACAGTAGACAACATGACCGTGTTGTATGGCGGTAGCGTAAATGCCAGCAACGCTGATAGCTTCGCTGCTGATGCTATGATTGATGGCGCATTGGTTGGTGGTGCTTCTTTAAAAGCTGAGAGTTTTTTAGCCATTGCTAATGCTTTTAGCCATACCCACACATAATACTCTGAACAAAGCTTGGCGCAGGCATTGCTAACTTGCCCAAAAAGTATCTTTTTTAGTTGAAAAAAGTAGGTTTAACAGTGCCCTTGCAATCGTGTACAATGCGCCTTATTTATAAAAATGATTTGGCATCAACATATATTGATCGCTACCCCTATTAAAGTTAAGATTTATTTTCCGTTATTAGTCGTCATCACACGGCAAAAGAGGACACCATGTTTACGTTTATATTAGCCCTGCACATCATCGTGGCCATTGCCATGATCGGCTTGATTTTGATACAGCATGGTAAAGGGGCAGATGCTGGAGCTTCTTTTGGTGCTGGCTCATCGGGTACCGTATTTGGTGCAGCGGGAACGGCCAACTTTTTGACTCGTGCAACCGCCGTGCTTACCGTCATCTTTTTCATCACCAGTATGACCTTAGCTGTCCATGCTCGTAAACAGGCGGAAGATCAGTTTCGTTTAGATGCACCAGTTTCAGCGCCACAAACACCGCGCCCGTTGACACAAAATCCGCAATAAAAGGATTTTAAACAAGCAGCCCTTGCTATTTTGCTACGTTAGATTTACAATGCTTTTCTGTTTTTACAGGTCCTTTTCTATCAACGCCTACCTTAAGCGTTATTGATGATAGGTTTGAGACTAAAAGACAGAGTAATAAGAAAGATGCGATTGTGGTGGAATTGGTAGACACGCCATCTTGAGGGGGTGGTGGCGCAAGCTGTGGGGGTTCAAGTCCCCCCAATCGCACCAAGTTTTTATTACGCAGCACAGCGTAAGGTTGTTTTTATAAATAGTCATTTGGTTCATTTAAATTTATTTTAAAATAAACATTGACACTTCTATAAAACCTCCCTATAATGTGCGTTCTAGATTGATGCGGGGTGGAGCAGTCTGGTAGCTCGTCGGGCTCATAACCCGAAGGTCGTTGGTTCAAATCCAGCCCCCGCTACCACTTTTTATACTGATGTTTTGTACACTAAACTTGTCAGTAACGATTAGCCCACCATTATGTTTGTGGGTTTTTTTGTATCTGATGGTCAGTGTTATCGCGGTATCTATCCTACTTGTGCTAAGCTCTAGGTCTATAGAGTAAAATACTCTTCGTCACTTACCGCTACTAACGCGATTTTTCTTAAGCGACACTATCTGCTATTCCTTACTCTTTTATCGATAGTATTGCTTTATGAATCATAAAAGCATTGTCTGACTGAGCTTGATGTTTTCTGTGCTCGTCCCTATATAAATGCATAGCATACGAAGATTATGGTTTAAAATACAGTATCATCTATGATGCTGACGAGTAAGAAATACATTAAAATTTTGAGACGGTTTATCAAGTACGATAGATGAGTGAATAGGAAAATACAAAGAGATTATGAAGCTTTCGACCAAAGTTGCAGAACTGACCAATATTATTGCTCCAGCAGTGGCCGCTTGTGATGTGGCACTATGGGGTATAGAATTCGCGCCACAAGGCCGTCGTTCTTTGTTGCGTATTTATATTGAGGCATTGCCAGAAGAGCAAGCTCAAGATAAGCATGTCACGATTGAAGATTGCGCTGCGGTAAACCATCAAGTGAGCGGTATTCTTGAGGTTCATGATCCTATTGCTGGTGAATATATTTTAGAAGTATCATCGCCAGGGTTCGACCGTGCGTTTTTCTCAGACGAACAAATGCATGCGTATGTTGGTCAAAAAGTGAGCCTACGTCTGATTCAGGCTATTGGTGAAGGCGATCAAAAACGCCGTAAAGCAACAGGTACTTTAGATAGTATCGATGCAAACGTTTTGACACTCACATCAAATGATGGTGAGCAGTTCGAAATTGCCCTAAGTAACATAGATAAAGCCAATTTGATCTATGAAGATGCATAATCTATTGAGAGGTTGCATTTAAGGACATTCTTAAATGAATACAATAGGCTATATAGGTTACGAGAAATAAGAAGATTATTCTCCAAACACATCTCTTTAATTAAATAATAGCTTGCGGTAAAACCATACTATTGATACACAAATTATAAAATTTAAGTCAATTAAAAAATGATAGGACAGGTATAGCATGAGTCGTGAAATCTTAACGGTAGTAGAAACTGTCAGTAATGAAAAGGGCTTAAATCCTGAAGATATCTTCGAAGCCATAGAAGACGCTTTGGTGGTATCGACTAAGAAAAAAGTCTACACCGAACAGCCAGAAGTGGCTGTACGCGTTGCTATTGACCGTGCAACAGGTGACTATGATACGTATCGTTACTGGACAGTGGTTGCAGATGAAGACCATGAAATGCCTGCCTGCCAGTTAGCTATCAGTGACCTTGATGAAAATGAATGGTCAATCGGTGATGTTAAAGAAGAGCAGATTGAATCCATTGAATTTGGTCGTATTGCTGCGACTCAAGCCAAACAGGTCATCATCCAAAAAATTCGTGAAGCTGAGCGTGCGTTAGTAGCCGATGCTTTTGAACCACGTGTGGGTGAAATGATGTATGGCGAGGTCAAAAAACAGACACGCGATGGTTACATCATTGATTTGGGTGACAATGCAGAAGGCTATTTGTCACGTGATCAGATGTTGCCACGCGAACAGCTACGTGCAAAATCTCGTATCAATGCGATTTTGTACCATGTAAACCGTGAAAATCGCGGTGCACAGCTATTGCTTTCTCGTACACATCCAGAAATGCTTTCAGCATTGATGCAAAAAGAAGTACCTGAGATTGCAGAACAAATTATCGAAATTCGTCATGTTGCTCGCTTGCCAGGTACACGTGCCAAAATCGCAGTAAAAACAAACGATCATCGTATTGATCCAGTTGGCGCTTGTATTGGTATGCGTGGTACGCGTATCCAAGCAGTACAGCAAGAGCTTGATGGTGAGCGCATTGATGTGGTCGTTTGGTCAGATGATCCTGCCCAATTTATCATCAGCGCTTTAGAGCCAGCTGACGTTAGCAGTATCATCCTGGATGAAGACACTCAAACAGCTGACATTATCTTTAGCACCAATGATCAGTTGGCGCGTGCGATTGGCTCACAAGGCCAGAACGTACGTTTGGCTTCTGAGTTGACAGGCTATAAGCTAAATATGATGCTAGAAGAAGAGTATCAGCAGCGTCAAGAAAATGAATCAAAAGCCTTTATCGAATTGTTCTATGAGCGTTTAGAAGTCGATAAAGACTTGGCACAAGCGCTTGTGGATATTGGTTTTACCAGTATCGAAGAAGTGGCTTACGTACCTGTTGAGACTTTCTATGATATAGAAGGCCTAGACGATGAAGCGATTGAGATGATTCAAGAGCGTGCGAAAGAAGTGGTCATCGCTGACGAGCTGGTCAAACAACAAAACATGAAAGAGCCAAGTCAAGAACTTCAAGATCTTGAAGGTATGACTGTCAGCTTGGCCTATAAAATGGCACAAAAAGACATTCTTACCGTTGATGACTTGGCAGAACAAGCCGTCTTCGATCTAGAAGATATCGAAGGTTTAGATTCTGAAACCGCAGGAAAACTCATTATGAAGGCTCGGGAATCTTGGTTCAATGAATAAGCGGTAACTGCATATCGCTGTCTTTTAGTGATATGCTATCGAAATAAAGCGCTGGTATGTAATATAAATACTGGCCTTACCCCAATCATTTGTAGCCAACAACTGAATTGAACATATAGCAAATAATAGACAGTAGGTGATAATAAATGGCAGATAAGACCGTCAAAGAACTGGCAGATATGGTAGGCAAAACGCCAAGCGCTGTAAAACAGCAATTGGTAGATGCTGGACTGCCTGCTCGTGCAGAAAGTGACCTAGTCACTGAGCTTGAGCAAGAGAAGTTGGTGACGTATTTAAAGCAAAGTCATGGTCAGCAAGAAAAGCGTCGTATCAGTCTGAAATCTAAGACGACTAGCACTGCGCGTGTGACCGGCTCTTCAGGAAAATCTAAGAGCGTCAATGTTGAAGTGCGTAAAAAGAAAGTTTTCGAAAAGCCTGATCCAGAAAAGATGGCTGAAGAATTGGCTGCGCGTGAGCAAGCGATGATTGAGTCGCAAGAACGTGCCGCTAAAGAAGCTGAAGAACGTGCGGCTACTAAGAAAAAAGCTGAAGAACGTCAAGCAGCAACCTTAGCAGCAATGCGTGCAAGTTTGGGCTCTAGCAAAAAGTCAGACGATAAGAATGACGATATCTCGACGTCAGTGGTCGTGAAAAAAGGCGGTAAGGCTACGGTAGAAGTTAAGCCAAAAGAGCAACCGAAGAAAAAAGTTGCTGCCACAAAACCTAAAGTTGAAACAGCCACTGAGCGTAAAGCGCGCGAAGCACGTGAGAAAGAGGAAGCTCGTCTGCGTGAAATCGAGACTGAAACACGCCGCGTTCAAGCCGAAGAAGCACAAAAACGTACGCTTGAGCAGATGCGTAAAATGGCTGGCAAATATACAGATCAACCAGCTTCTGAAGTTCGTAAAGACGAACCATTAGCAGAAGGTTTGGTAGGCGATGCTTTAGAAGAATCGTTTGAAAAAGAACGCCGCGAAATCAAGCGTGGCACCAGTAGTACTAGTGCACGTGGTCGTGGTCGTCGTAAGAATCAAGACGAGCGCGAGATCAAAAACCGCAAAAATGGTTTGCGTTCAACACAAGCATCACAGCATAAGTTTGAAAAACCAGTCGAAAAAATTGTCTATGATGTTGAAATTAGCGAGCACATTACCGTTGCCGATCTTGCTCAACGTATGGCAGTGAAAGCTCGTGAAGTCACCAAATTGCTTATGAAAATGGGTGAAATGGCTCGTGAATCAGATATGATTGACCAAGCCACAGCAAGTTTGCTTGTTGAAGAAATGGGTCACAATCCAGTACCTGTTAGTGATACGAAGGTGGAAGACGATCTGCAAGACGCAGTTGATGAGCGTAGCAGTAACGTACAAACACGTCCGCCAGTCGTGACTATTATGGGTCACGTTGATCATGGTAAAACATCATTACTAGACAAAATTCGCGAAACGAAAGTGGCAACGGGCGAAGCAGGTGGTATTACCCAGCATATTGGTGCTTACCATGTAAAAACTGATCGTGGCGTTATTACTTTCCTTGATACGCCAGGTCACGCAGCTTTTAGTGCGATGCGTTCACGTGGTGCTCAAGCGACTGATATCGTTGTATTGGTTGTTGCAGCTGACGATGGCATGATGCCGCAAACCGCAGAAGCCATTGATCATGCACGTGCTGCTGGTACACCAATTATTGTCGCTATTAACAAAATGGATAAGCCAAGTGCCGATCCTGACCGTGTTCTTAATGAGTTGACCACAAAAGAAGTGGTTTCAGAGGAATGGGGCGGTGACACACCAATGGCTCGTATCTCTGCCAAAACTGGTGAAGGTATTGATGAGTTGTTAGAATTCATTAGCTTGCAAGCTGAGCTTATGGAGCTAGAAGCCCCACTAGATGGTGCTGCTCAAGGTGTTGTTATTGAGTCAAGACTTGAGAAAGGTCGTGGTCCAGTGGTTAGTGTCCTTGTTAAGAAAGGCACACTGAAGCAAGGCGATTTGGTGTTAGCGGGTGAGCATTATGGTAAAGTCCGTGCAATGACGGATGAGAATGGTCAACGTATCAAATCTGCGGGTCCTTCTATTCCTGTTGAGATCTTAGGTTTGCCTGAAACGCCAGCTGCTGGTAGCGAATTCCTAGTAGTGACAGATGAGAAAAAAGCACGTGAAGTGGCTGACTTTAGAACCAATCGTGAGCGTGAGCGTCAACTTGAACGTCAGAATGCGATGCGTTTAGAAAGTATGTTTGACCAGATGGGTCAAGGCGATGTGTCTTTCTTAAATATCGTATTGAAAACAGATGTACGTGGCTCACTCGAAGCATTACTGTCAGCATTGAACGAGCTGTCAACTGATGAGGTCAAGGTCAGAGTCATCAGTTCAGGGGTCGGTCCTATTTCTGAGTCTGATGTTACATTGGCAGAGTCTAGTGAAGCTGTGCTATTGGGCTTCAACGTTCGTGCAGATGCAACTGCACGCCGTAAAGCAGATTCGGCTAACATGGATATTCGCTACTATAGTGTTATCTATGGCTTGATTGATGATGTCAAAGCCGCAATGAGTGGTATGCTTGCTCCTGAACATCGTGAGAAGATTCTTGGCGTTGCAGACGTTCGTGAAGTCTTCCGTTCTAGTAAGTTTGGTGCGGCTGCTGGTTGTATGGTGGTTGAAGGTACAATCTATCGCAACAAACCAATCCGTGTATTGCGTGATGACCAAGTTATCTTTACGGGTCAATTGCAATCATTACGTCGCTATAAAGAAGACGTTAATGAAGTACGTACAGGTATGGAATGTGGTCTGGCTGTTCGTGGCTATGACGTCGAAGCGGGTGATAAGATCGAAGTATTTGAAATCCAAGAGTTCGCTCGTACGATTTAAAGCGACGACTTGATAGTAGGATATCTAGCCATACGATACGCCATATCGGCTAAGTATGTAGATATCCTCTTAACCTCTAGCTGTACTTAGGCCTAACAGGTACACCCTGCTAGGCCTTTTTTAGCAAATAGTTATTATCAAGCGATTAATCAGCAAATGTATTCACAAATAAAATGAGCCATATTAGAGACAAGGTAAAAACATGAACCAACGTTTACAACGCTTAGCCGATCAAATTCAGCGTGAGCTTGCTGTACTTATCCGTGACGAAGTCAATGACCCTCGTCTAACGGGTTTTGTCACTATTTCTAGCGTTAAAGTTAGCCCAGATTTAGGCTACGCTGATATCTACGTCACCATCATGGAGCCTGAGCTTAACGATGCCATGACGAAGACCAATCATGAAGAGAGTATCAAAGTATTAAATAAAGCAGCAGGATTTTTGCGTACTGAGCTAAGCCATAGCCTAAAAACACGCACCACACCGCGCCTGCGTTTTCATTATGATGAAGTCACTGCCCGTGGCAATTACATGATGGATCTAATCAATAAAGCCGTCACTAAGACAGAACAAAATGAGAATGACGAGTAAATAACCCTTATGTCCATACCGATCAAGCAAGCCGATAAAATAAGAGTCTCTGGAGTTGTCTTAGTAGATAAACCTCAAGGGATGACTTCTCAGCAAGTCGTGTCAAAGGTGAAGTATCTGTTTAAGTCGCCAAGTCATGACAGTAAAAAAGCGGGACATACGGGCACGCTTGATCCAATGGCAACCGGTCTATTGCCTATTTGTATGGGCGAGGCTACTAAGTTTAGTCATTATCAATTGGATGCTGACAAGTCTTATCAAGCCACCATATTACTTGGTCGTCAGACCGACACTGGTGACGCCGATGGTAAAATCATTGAACAATCACCTGTACCAACATTTGATGATGTGTCATTGAATAAAGTTGCTCAGCAGTTTTTGGGCGTTCAGCAGCAGATACCACCGATGTATTCTGCTTTGAAAAAAGATGGCAAAAAGCTATACGAGTATGCTCGCGCGGGCATTGAGGTAAAGCGACCGCCAAGAGACATCGTTATCAAGGCCATTGAGATAAAAAAGATTGATAATGAGCAGGTTCAACTGATGGTAACCTGTACCAAAGGTACTTATGTACGTGTATTGGGCGAAGATATTGCCAAAGCAATGGGGACGTTAGGTCATCTGACGACGCTTCGACGTACGCAGGTTGGAAAGTTTACCATTGATGGTGCGATTACGTTATCAGCGTTAGAGGCCATGACACTGGCTAATCGAGAAAAGCGATTGATGCCAGTTGATGCTTGCATTGATATCGACGCCACTTTGCTACTAACATCTGAGCAATGTACGCGTATACATATGGGTCAACGATTAAACGTGTTTGAACAGCTTACAGATGATCTTAAAGGATACATATCAGAGACAGTCAATAAGCAGCTTTTGAGAGATAAAGATGAGGCTCATAAAGAGCAGCAGATTGAGCACGAAATACCCATCGATGTCCGGTTGATCAATGAGGAAGGCGAGTTTCTTGGATTGGGAGCAATCAGTCTAAATGGTCGGTTACAACCCAAAAAGCTGATTCAACGTTGATGGTAGCTTTTGACAGCGCCTTGAGATTAAACCGATTTACTAACAGTTTACACTAATCACATATCGTCACATTTCATTGCAGGTTTCGCCTATAGCGAAACCTGTTTTTTTTGTACATTAGTTACACCAGCTAGGGAGAGCGGATAAAGACAAAAAAATAATAATGAAAAATTATAACGACGATAAATAGAATAATAAGAAACATCAGACGTCACTAAGAAATGAAAAATAACTAAAACGATTGTCGACTATGAAGATGACCAAAGTAGAAAAAAACGAAAATATAAAATAAAAAGTATGGATACCTACAGACAGGACGTTTTTTTATAAAAAGAAGAAGCAAAGCTTCCTATGTATAATAACTAGAAATAATAAAATAGCCAGACAGACAACTTATTGATTAACCATTCACTAATAGAAAAAGAAGAGATATTATGAAAACGATTGCCTTTTTACTCCATAGTAACTTTGAACAAGCAGAGTATGAAGACGTCAATAACCAGTTGAAAGACAAAGGTTATAAGACAGTTCTCATTACTACTAATAAAGAAAAAGAAGTTCAAGCAATGAACCAAGATGTCGATAAAGGCGATACTTTTACTGCCGATATCTTTGCAAGTGAAGCAAATGTAGATGATTATGATGCCTTGGTTCTACCAGGTGGTACAGTAAACGCTGACACCATCCGTGGTAACGAAGAAGCTCACAAAATTATCAATGCGATTAATGATGCAGGTAAGACACTAGCTGCTATTTGCCATGCACCTTGGGCACTTATTAATACAGGCATTGCTAAAGGTAAGACGCTTACCGCTTACCAATCGCTTCAAACAGATTTAGAAAATGCGGGTGCCAATTTTGTAGACAAAACAGTACAGGTAGATGGTAACCTCATTACCTCACGTAATCCAGATGATATCGACAATTTTGTCGAAGCAATTGACAAAGCGCTTTCTTAATTCGATATTTTATAATGCACGACATAACGTAAAAAACCAATCATAACTAAAACTAAGGATATCCTCATGTCAAACCCTAATCCAAATGATACCGCTCTTGAACAAGAACGTTCTGAATCTGCAACTGCTGCTCTTAAGAGCCAAACTGAAAACAATCACACAGAAGACTCTGAAGGTGCAGCAGATCGTATTGCTGATAATTTAAACAGTGCAAAAGAAGATAAGTAATTGATCAATTGTCCTATAACTCCAACAGTTATGGGGCAATGATTACTGAGTTGATAATGGCAAATAGTCATAAGGGAAAGAAAGCTTTTCCTTTTTTAATGCCTAATATTTGAAAAACAATAACTGAATAAATTACGTTTATACAAATCGTAGCTAAACATGTAAAAGGGATACTTTACTAATAATAATTTAGGAGCCAAAATGAATAACGCATCCAACGAATTAGATGAACAAGAGCAAGAGATTCAAGAACTTGCAGCAGATATCAACCCTAGTGAAGAAACCACGCCTGATAGTCTAGCAGAAGCGACTACTGCGCCTCTTGCAGACAATGAGCTGGGCGATAACGCGACCAATGATAAGGCTAAAAAATAAGTATATTGACTTAAGACAAGTGATTTCATGCTTATCGTGTTAATAAAACTATTATGAAAAACTGCTGCTAGTTCAGCAGTTTTTTGTTATAATTGCCCGCACATTTGAATTGAGTTTTAGATAGCGCGTTGTTCTTAATCTCGCTGCTTTAGATAGTGAGCTGAGTTCTGTACTATTTCGCGTTGATTTACTTCTATTTTAAATGATGGTTACAATAATTGAGCTTATCGTACACTAGGTCAACTCTAGTAATGCAGGGTTGTCCTGAATGGCGTATGAGTTACTTTATTTATTATTTTACTGTTTTTATGAAGACTCAATTTGAGTCTGTCTGAGAACTTTTAGCATTGCCGGAGATATTTATGCTAACTAATACCGATCGTGAACAAATCATTGCACAATACCAGCGCGGCGAAAACGACACTGGTTCACCAGAAGTTCAAGTAGCTCTATTGAGTGCTCGTATCAACGATTTGCAGAACCATTTCAAAGCACACAAAGCTGACCATCACAGCCGTCGCGGTCTTATCCGTATGGTTAACACCCGTCGTAAACTGCTTGATTACCTAAAAGGTAAAGATCTTGGTCGCTATACCACCCTTATTAGCCAGTTAGGTCTACGTCGTTAATTTAGCGACAAAAGTGCAAGTGGTTGCTGAAATAAAAAGCACCATTAGATGGTATCTTTTTAAGACTTTTGCTAAACCGCTTAGAACTTACTTGCTAATATTGATACAATAGATTTTTCTAAAAACGGTGTGGAATAGTTTCACGCCGTTTTTTTATGCGTATTGGAATAGGTTTTGATGTATAGACTATTTACGCTACTATAACGGTCTGATATCAGTTTGCGAAGATAGTAAAACCCCAGATTCACCGTAGCATGAGCAGACTAAGATTACAGTAATCAGAGCTATCAAAAATGAGTAGATGCTCAGTTTTGCAATTCATTGGTCAATGCCCATAAATCACTGTAAAATAATGTATTGTGAGTTTTACCCATGACCATTGTTTATACAGCAAGTAGTGATAGTTGATGGTCAATTAAAGAAAGTAATAAACGATAAAGTGAAAATGATACTTGCAAGGGATTATCGAAACTAAAGAATATCTTGTGGGTTTCATTTTTACCATTTGACAGTATTTATAATAATATCGATATCAAATGATGAGAGACATATGATAGTGCAATGACTATCGTAGATATACAGATAATTAAATCACAGTATGAATCCTAGTTTATATGGCTTTTTATGAAAAGCATATCGATTAGCGGTTATATACAACGCATTTTAATGACAGATATCAGCTTGTTAATATGCTGATATTATTTTTGTCAGTCAACATTAGGAATATTATATGACAATGTTTAATACCATTAAGCGTGAATTCCAGTATGGCAACCAGCAGGTTGTTATCGAAACTGGTCGAGTTGCACGTCAGGCCAATTCTATTTTGGTACACATGGGCGGTGTTACGGTACTAGTCGCAGCGGTTGTAAAATCAGAAGCCAAAGAAGGACAAAACTTCTTTCCACTTACCGTAAACTATCAAGAAAAAATGTATGCGGCAGGTAAAATCCCAGGTGCTTATGGCAAACGTGAAGGCCGTGCTAGCGAATTTGAAACGCTAACCTCACGCTTGATTGATCGTCCGATTCGTCCACTATTTCCAGAAGGTTATGTAAACGAAATCCAGATTACAGCTACCGTTGTATCATCAGATAAAACTCAGTCTGCAGATATCGCTGCATTGATTGGTGCTTCAGCGGCGTTGGCTATCTCTGATGCGCCATTCAACGGCCCTGTTGCTGCTGCGCGTGTTGGTTTCATCAATGGTGAATACGTTCTTAACCCAACACTTGAAGAGCTTAAAGAAAGTGATCTTGACTTGGTTGTCGCTGGTACCAAATCTGCGGTATTGATGGTTGAATCTGAAGCGGCAGAGCTGTCTGAAGATCAGATGTTAGGCGCTGTATTGTACGGTCATGAGCAGCAGCAAATCGTCATTGACAATATTGCCTCAATGGCAGAAGAAGTGGGTACGGCTAAGCAGCAGTATTCTGCGCCTGAGCGTGATAAAGCCTTAGAAACCAGCATGAAAGAGCAGTTTGGCGAGCAAGTAGCTGACGCTTATACCATCACGGATAAGCAAGAGCGCTATACCAAACTTGACGACATTAAGCAGTCAGTTATTGATGCGCTTGCTGGTGATGCTGAATCAGAAAACTATGCTGAGACCGTATCTGAGTTAAAAGAAATCTATAACGACCTTAAATATCGTACGGTTCGTGACAATATCTTGTCAGGTAAGCCACGTATCGATGGCCGTGATCTTGAAACCGTTCGTGCGCTTGATGTACAAGTTGGTGTACTCCCTTATACGCATGGTTCAGCACTATTTACTCGCGGTGAGACGCAAGCATTGGTTACGACCACGCTTGGTAACAGCCGTGACGTTAACATGATTGATTCACTAGGTGGTACGATTCGTGATCATTTCATGTTGCATTATAACTTCCCACATTTCTCTGTTGGTGAGACAGGTCGTGAAGGTATTCCAAAACGTCGTGAAATCGGTCATGGTCGTCTAGCGCGCCGCGGTGTAGAAGCGATGCTACCAGATAGCGAACGCTTCCCATATGTTATTCGTGTGGTGTCAGAGATTACTGAATCAAACGGTTCATCTTCTATGGCTTCTGTTTGTGGCGCAAGTTTGGCATTGATGGATGCGGGTGTACCATTAAAAGCCCCTGTTGCTGGTATCGCAATGGGTCTGGTTAAAGAAGGCGAACGTTTTGCTGTCTTATCAGATATCTTAGGTGATGAAGATCATCTTGGCGATATGGATTTTAAAGTGGCAGGGTCTAAAAATGGTATCACTGCGCTACAGATGGATATCAAGATTGAAGGCATCACGCCTGATATCATGGAACAGGCGCTTAAACAAGCCCATGCTGGTCGTATTCATATCTTGGACGCCATGAACAAAGTATTGCCAGAAAGCCGTACTGAAATCAATGCTCATGCGCCTAACTATGCTGTTATCGAAATCAACCCAGATAAGATTCGTGACGTCATCGGTAAAGGCGGCGCAATGATTCGTCAGCTAACTGAAGAGACCGGTGCGGTTATCGACATCGATGACGGTGGCACGATTCGTATCTTTGGTGAAAACAAAGCAGCAACCAAAGCGGCTATCGGTAGAATCGAAGCATTGACGGCTGAAGTTGAAGTTGGCAAAACGTATGAAGGTACGGTTGCTCGTATCGTCGACTTTGGTGCTTTTGTGAATGTTCTACCAAATACAGATGGTTTGGTTCATATCTCACAAATCGCAGAAGAGCGCGTAGAGAATGTATCAGACTACCTAAAAGAAGGTCAGGTTGTTAAAGTCTTTGTACAAGACGTTGATAATCGTGGTCGTATCAAGTTAACGATGAAAGGTATCGAGCAAAACTAATTTTTAACCATTAGTTTGGTCTAGATATTTAAAAACCGCTTTGAGAGACTTTTTATGAGTCCTCAAGGCGGTTTTTTTTATGTGTTAGAGGTATGGTCAATCCAAAGTAAAAGTGGTAAATACGGTCATCATGTTCTACTGGTATAAATTCGACTCACTGGCTGTTCGCAAGCGTGACAGATACTTCGTAAAATTGACCCCAGTAGAACCGTACTCTTTTTAAGACGGGTCGACTATAGTCAAAGGCTGTGATGGATTTATATAATAATGCTTTTAGGAAGATGAATATCAATACGAAGTTTGGGTAAGGGTTGTAGCTGCTGAGTCAATAACGGCAACGTATCGTGGTGCCAATCTAAAGGCAGTATATTAACTGAGCCGGACGAATCAGTCTTATGGTCTCGCGGGTTATCATACACCAGTGGGCGGGCAAGTAGAGCTACTTTACGGATGCCTTGGTAACGAATCAGCGGTAAAAGCTGCTGTTGTAAATCTAGTAGAGCCGCATCAAGCCAACTTGTGCGTGCTGGATGATAAGGGTGATCAGATACGACGAGGTTGGCAATATAACTGGGCTGATTACCACTACTGCTGGCACCTAGACCTGTTTGCTCAAGTACGCGCTTAATCAACAAGCAGCTACCAACATTTAGATTACCATCACGACACGCTTGGTAGTAAGACTGATAATTATCAGAAAATAAGGTTTTGGTTCGTGCCAGCACAGGATCTAAAAGAATGCCTGCTGTGTTCACTGGCAAGATAAGTAGCTGTGCGCTGCTATTTAAAATAGGGGCATGCGTTAATTGTATGTTCGCCATTTTTTGCCTTTAGCCCCTTGATAAATACAGTGATTCTATTCTACAGCTGTCTCATTCGCTTCAAGCTCAGCAATTTGTTGTTCTAGTAACGCGATTTGTTCTGCTTTCATTTCAGTCAGTTTTTTGTTCATGGCCAATTGCTCAGCTGCCAGCTTTTCCTGCTCAGCCATGCGTTGACGCTCATCTTCTAAGCGATCAATCTCTTCTTTGGCGAGACTGTTTGTTTTTGGTAGGGGTGCATTTAATATAAGTTTGGGATCAATGGGTTGATTGGTTGAGTTATTATCAAAGTCTGAGCCTGCATTTACCACTTCGTCACTAAATGGCGCATCTACATTTAGTTCTGCGTCATTTATTTGCCCAGTTACTGAGCTAGAAGCGATTGGTTTGGCATCAGTTTGTTCTACTGTTGAGGGTGCAGTCGCGTCAACAGGCGCAGTATCAGATAAAACACTTCTCCAAACCAAATAACCAATCAATAGTGCTACTAATACAATGAGTAGCCACCATTTTTGAGGGAACTTAGTAGAGGTTTTTTTGCGGTTCATACGATGTTCAAATTTAAGTTAAAAATATAGGTAGGTATAATATAACAAACTCAAAATAAAAAGCCTATCTATTGCTAGATAGGCTTAAGTCAGTATTAAATAGTGAGTTGTTTAGGCGGTAGTCTAGAAACAATACTGGATAACTAGGGTTTGAACTTGACTGTACCACTGGTTCCCGTAACCATTGCATCGCGAGCAAGCTGATCCTCAAGATTGTTTTTGGCACTAATGGCATCAGGGTCAGGGCGATGCTCAGTATGGCCACACTGGGTGCATTCGATGTACTCATCGGGCGTCGGCGTGACGATATTCACTTGTACGACAGCATCCATCGTCTGGCACTTGGGACAGCGCACCCCTGCCAAAAATTGACGCTTTGGACGTGATGACTGATAGCGCATTTAAATCACCTCGCGCGTCGTTTGAGTATTATCAGCATTAGCGGCAGCGTTGGCGTTGGCAAACCCACTATGACGCAACAAGGCGTCGATACTGGCACTACGACCACGGAAGTTCTCAAAATTGGTCTTGGCTGGGAAACTGCCACCAACTGACAAAATCGTATCGCGGAACGCTTTGCCAGTGTTTGGATTAAAAATACCGTCTTCTTCAAACTTACTGAACGCATCTGCTGAGAGCAGCTCAGCCCATTTATAAGAATAATAACCTGCGGCGTAGCCTCCAGCAAAAATATGACTAAAACCATTGGCAAAACGATTATAGTCAGGTGTTTGCATGATAGCGATATCGCTTCGAACAGCGTTCAAAGTGGCGAGAATACCCTCATAGTCGAGTGCTGGCGTATGTGCATGAATCAATAAATCAAACAGCGCAAATTCGATTTGACGCAATGTTTGTAGTCCACTTTGAAAATTCTTGACCGCCAGTAACGCGTCTAACTTATCTTTAGGTAAGGCGTCGCCTGTCTCGACATGGCTACTAATCAGCGCAATGCCTTCAGCATCCCATGCCCAGTTTTCCATAAACTGGCTGGGTAGCTCGACTGCGTCCCATTCCACGCCATTGACCCCAGCGACATCGCCTACAGTCACTTGCGTCAGTAAATGATGCAAACCATGACCGAATTCATGGAATAAGGTCAGTACTTCATCATGCGTCAATAAGCTTGGTTTGCCATCCAGTGCAGGCGTAAAGTTACCAACCATAAAGCAAACAGGCAGCTGTTGATGCCCTTGTTCTTCGTAACTATAACGCGCTTGGAAACCATTCATCCATGCGCCGCCACGTTTGCCACTACGAGCAAACAGATCAAAGTAAAAGCCACCGATCAGCTGATTATCTGCATCGAATAATTGATAAAAACGTACGTCACCATGCCAGCGAGAGACTGATTGGTCAGTCGTATTTTCTATACTTTCAATAGGCTGTTCTTTGACTGTGATGCCGTATAAACGCTCCACAATGGCAAACAGGCCACTAATAACTTTTGGTAATGGGAAGTAAGGACGGATTTCTTCTTGTGACAAGCTAAACTCAGTTTGTTTTACTTTTTCGGCAATGTACGCGCTGTCCCAAGGTTGCAGCTCGTCAATACCATAGTCATGGGCATACTGTTGCAACTGAGCCAAATCTTGCTTGGCGGCTGGCGTTGCTTGTGCTGCCAAATCTCTCAAAAACGTCTCAACTTCTGCCACACTATCGGCCATTTTAGTCGATAGCGACACGTCTGCATAATGCTCAAAACCCAGCAATTTGGCTTTTTGTTCCCGCAATTGCAAAATTTCACTCATGATAGCTGCATTATTTAGAGAGTCACCTTTTACATTGGTATGCTCGTCAAACTCAGAGGCGCGGGTGACATAGGCTCGGTATAGTGTCTCACGTAGACAACGGTCATCTGCATGAGTCATCACTGCCAGATAAACAGGGATGTTTAGGCTGGCAACATAATAAGGTGTTGGTAAAGCCGACACTTCTTCTTGAGTCAGTGTACCGCTGGCAAGTAGCTTTGCTTTGTGCTGCTCGCCTGCATCAGCCAGTAGAGCCAGACCGCTTTCTGTCAATCCTGCTAATTGCTCATCATTGAGCACCAAAGCATACGCTTGAGTTGCATCCAAAACATGATCAGAAAAAGTCGCTGATAGCGTTGAGAGTTTGCTTTGAATAGCGGCGAACTGCTCTTGTTTGTCTGTTGGCAAAGCGACCCCCGATAGCTCGAAGCTCTGTAGCGCAAGCTCAATAGCACGCGCACGGGCAGGTTCAAGTGTCGCAAAAAACGCCGTATCGTTCACGATCGTTTGATAGCGACTGAATAAAGGCTGATGCTGTCCCACGCGCGTACCGTAGGCGGAGAGGGTGGGCAGTAGCTCATGATGGACATGACGAATGTCATCAGTACTTGTCACGCTATTTAGGTGCGACAAAACACCCCAACTGCGATCCAGTGCCAAATTAAGATGGTCAAATGCCATGACATCCATTAATGCTTGTTCGGCGCTGATATCGGCATCATGGTTAGTCTCTGACGCCGCTGTCATATCGTCCAAAAAGGTATTGGCCTTATCAATAGCGCTAATGACTTCGTCGTGTAATGTATTTGGTGCGACATTGGCAAAATCAATGAGATGCAAGTCGGTAAAAGTAGCGTTCATAAAGGTATCCGATATCAATGAGTGAAGTATAAAAGGATCAAATGGATGTTATTAATAGTCGTATGCTGCCGTCATCATGGACGGTATAGAATCTTTTTAATTTTTTATATAGGTTATACAAAAGATGGGTTCATTTACCAAAAATGCAACCTAGCCACCTATATAGTTGATTGACTTTGGAAACGGGCAAAAGAAAATCATTCAAAATAGATAGAAGGTGTTTTTAACAATACTGATTGTTCTACTTACAAAGCATCATCATTTGCTTGCAAATTCATCCTATAGTGGTTGATATCCAACTGTTAGCATCAGTGTAATGGAATAAAAAATAACTATTAAAACAAACCAGAAGCGTTCAACAGTCTAAATCCTAATATTAAGAAAAGTGATCGTATTAGGGTTAGATAATAAGTAAAAAATGCTTAATAAATGAAAATAACCGTCGAACATAAATGATAATAAAACAAGGAGTCATACATGAAAGCTACCCTTAAAAGCTTACGTCAGACCAAAGCCAATCCTGCGGTCAGTATCTTTGTAAAAACGCATCGCGCGCATCCTGCCAACGATCAAGACCCGATTGCCTTAAAAAATCAATTAAAAGTAGTTGAAGAGCGCTTGACCAACGAGTATGACAAGCGCACAGCTACCACTATTTTAGAAAATATCCATGCTAAGACAGATGAGCTGAACCACAACTATAATCTCGATACCCTAGCGATATTTGCCAGTACAGACGATGTACAAATCATCCGTATGCCAATTGATACCCAAGAGCGCGTGGTTATCTCCAATCGCTTTGCCACTCGTGACTTGGTACGCGATATGGCAAGTGCGGTTCATTATTATACGGTCGTACTAACGCGTGACCATGCACGTCTGATCGAAGCGTCTAATGATCGCGTCGTTAAAGAATTCGATAAAGATGATAATGCGCAAAACAATATGGAAAACATCCCGTTCCCTGTTGAAAATAATGGCCTATATACTACAGGCGATGCTGGTTCGGATCGCTCAGCAAACAATGAAAGCAGTTATTTAAAAGAGTTCTTTAACCAAGTGGATAAAAGTGTACAAGAGCTGTGGGGCGAGCATAAGATGCCATTGGTCGTTGTTGGTGATGCAAAAAATATTGCTTACTATAAAGAGGTCTGTGATCGTCCGGACAATATTATCGCCACAGTCTCGAACGCGACTCACCTAGATGACGGTAGTGCTCAGCATATTGTCGATAGTGTACAAGAAGCGGTAGAAGAATATCGTGCTTCGCTGCATCAAGCGGCCTTAGGTGAAATTGATAAAGCACGTGGCGCCAATATGCTGCAAACAGACTTGCAAGAAGTGTATCGCAGTGCTTTCCAAGGCGCAGGCGAGACCCTTTATGTGCGTCGTGGTTATATACAATCAGCTAAAATTGACGAGAAAGCACAGACGTTGAGTGTGACAAATGATCCTGCTGCTGAAGGCGTCACCGATGATGCCATTGGTGAAGTGATTGAGCATGTGATTCATAATGGTGGTAAAGCCGTGTTTATGCCACAAGATATCATGGGCGAAGATCAACCGATTGCTTTAGTGACCCGTTACTAGTTTGGCAAAACTGATTTTATAAAACTGTCGATTGATGTTACTGGCAAATGCATAAGTCAGTAATACAACTTTGCTATCTTTCAAAAGCATTGGCTTATATTAAGCCAATGCTTTTTTTATGGACGGTCTCATATCTGTTCTATCCCAAAAGCGGCGTCATTTATTATATGTGTCAGCAGCACTGATGCTTACAATGTCAGTGCTTTTTTGTGGTTAATGCTTATTTTGCCACATATATTTGGGTTTTATGCGTTGACGAGGTGGTGCAGAATATGGCGCTATTTATCACTGTGGTGCACGATATACTACGATAGTGCGCTCGGCAATTTCATTAGTATTGCCCTAAAAAATTATCTGTACTGTGGTCAAATGGCATGACGATAGGAGTTTTTGGCTGGCATAGGGATTGCACCATTGTTATAAATCACACAAGGCAACGGTTGTGTATCGCCGCGATGGTTTATAAAAAGTGAGTCATAATAAATATGCGTTATAGGTCAGGCTCGCTTAGCAATACTACAACGCGTTATCTCTGATTAACTACTGTTGATGAATCAGACTGCTGTTATACTCAATAGCGTATTCATCTGCTTATCGACCTTTTATGACGACTGAATTTATGACTACTCCCTCTTTTGTTTTGACCAGCTACAATATTCACAAAGGCATGTCACCGCTAAATCGCCAAGTAAAATTACAAGGCATTGCCAAAGCGCTTGAGATCATCGGCTCTGACGTGCTGTGCCTACAAGAAGTGCAAGGCCAAAACCTAAAGCGTAATATGCAATATAACGAATACCCCGACCAATCGCAGCACGAATGGTTTGGTGAGTATTTGCAGCTGCAAAATAGTTATGGTAAAAATTCTGAATATGACAATGGTCATCATGGTAACGCGGTGCTTAGCCGCTTCCCTTTAGACCCAAAACACAACGTCAATATCACGGTCAACAAGCTTGAACAACGCGGTGTACTTCATTGCGAAGTACAACCAGTTGGGTGGGAGACGCCTGTAGTGGTACTGTGTGCTCATTTAAATCTGCTTGAGCGTGATCGTATCAAACAGTATCAGGCAATTAGCGATTATGTGCGCAATGAGATCGCTCATGACCAACCGCTGATCTTGGCAGGCGACTTCAATGACTGGAAAAAAATGTCTTGTGATAAGCTTGCTACCAGCTTAGGAATGACTGAGGCTTTTAAGCATTGCCATGGCAAACTGTCAGCGACCTTCCCAGCCAAACTGCCCGTGCTCAGCTTGGATCGAATCTACACCCGTAATCTGGGCGTCAAAGATGCGTGGGTACATACTGGCAAACCGTGGTCGACATTGTCAGACCATCTGCCAATCAGTGCAGAGCTGGTATTATTGTGATAGGGTGCTAAAGCAGGCAAAACTGAGATGTAGTGCAAAAATAAAATAATAGCAACTTATAAGGATATAAAACGATGTCTAACAATCAATTACCAACCACCCAACACGCCGTACTCATACGTGAATTTGGCGAACCAGAAGTCATGAAATATCAGGACAGCGTTGCCATTCCTGAGCTACAAGACAATCAAGTACTGGTCAAAATTGCTTATGCTGGTATCAATCCAGTTGATTACAAAACCCGTCAAGGAAAAGGCTGGGGCGCCGATAATATTCGTAAAGAAAAATTTGATAATGATCAGCCCGCTATTTTAGGCTTTGACATGGCAGGGGAAGTGGTCAAAAGCAATAGCGATCAGTTTAGTGAAGGTGAGCAAGTCGCTGCACTGTCATTCAATGGCGGATGTTATGCTGAGTATGTGGCCATCGATGCCAAGCTGTTGGCCAAAGTACCAACCTCTGTCACGCTAGAGCAAGCAGGCGCGTTGCCTTGTATCGGGCAAACGGCACTACAATTTGTAGAGTTTGCCGATATAAAAGCAGGCGAGCATGTGGTCATTAATGCACCCGCAGGCGGCGTTGGTCACTTGTTGATTCAACTATTAGCAGAAAAAATTACCAAAGAGAATATCAAAGTCACTGTCATTTGCTCACCAGAAAAATATGCCAAACTTGAGCAATTAATAGATACCAGCAAGCTGACAGGCTGGATCGATTATACCAAGGATGAAGAGCTTCCTGATCTACAAGCCGATATGCTATTGGACTTGGTTGGCGGTGAAGCAGGGGTTCGCGCACTGAGTGTGCTCAGATCTGGCGCACGAGTGAACGTATTACCCACCATTTGGGTTGATAAGCTCAAAGAAGCGGGTCAGCAGAAAAACTTAGATGTGGCGGGTTATAAAGCACAGCGTAGTGGAGAAGACATGGCGCGCGTTTTACAGCTGGTCGCGGATGACAAGTTGACCTTAATCATTCAGCAAGTGTATCCATTGTCAGAAGTCGTTACGGCCCATCATGCGCTTCAAAAAGGTGATGCATTTGGTAAAATAGTTTTAAAAGTTGATTAGACATTATGCATTCGTCGAAACGTTAAACTAATACGCCCCGTTGCGACGGTTTTCGTTTTAGTAATGGTGTGCTTCCAAAATGTTTGGGTATCACCATGCATGACGATGAGCTGACCGGACTCAAGACCAAGCGTTACTTTGTCTTGAGTTTTTTTATGCTTAAAGACAAATTTGCGCGTGGCTCCTAACGACAGTGAGGCAATGATTGGCTGATCACCCAATTCTTTTTCGTCGTCAGCATGATAGCCCATACCGTCAGTACCTGACGGATAATAATTGAGTAGGCATGAGTTAAAATCTGCCGTAATTCCTATGTTACTTAATAGTTGTTCAATACGTTGTTTCACGTGGAACACTGAATCTGACCATGGAATGGCTTGTCGTTCGTGTCCTGAATAATGATACATCACATCTTCTGCACCCATCCAAACAATCTGACGAGTCGTCACATGGGTTTTGCCAAACAGCGTCACGATATCAGACTGCCAAGGCAGCCCTGCTAATAAGGTGTCATACAGCGTACGAGAATCGTCAATGACAATACCCAAGTCATTGACTTGGCCGTCATAGGGCAATAGATTGTCTGTGGGCGCTGGCGCGAAGAGGTCGGTCATGGTTATGCCTATTCATCGTAGGGATAATGATTAATGAGAAATTGAGAAGCTGGAAAGTAATGACAGGCAGTAAGAGGTGCTTGGTTTTTAAATAAATGCTACGTTTTTGAGCAATGACTAAACTAAGTGACTACTAAGTTGAGTGCATATTAAATAGCGAGTCTAAAATAAGAGTCGACACGTCCTTGTGTCAGATTTTTAGTGACAGTTTTTAAATTATAGCGATTAGCTGTCTTCGCCTAAGAAACCGCCGCTTTGACGATGCCACAAGCGCGCATACACACCTTGCAACGCCAATAGCTCATCGTGACTACCTTGCTCGATAATCTGACCTTTGTCCATCACCACCAGTCGATCTAGTGCTGCAATGGTTGAGAGACGATGCGCGATCGCAATCACTGTCTTGCCAGTCATGATGTCGTTTAGACTCTCAGTAATGGCAAACTCAATCTCAGAATCAAGCGCACTTGTCGCCTCATCCAACAATAAAATGGGCGCATTTTTGAGCATGACCCGTGAGATAGCGATACGCTGACGCTGACCGCCAGAGAGTTTGACACCGCGCTCGCCCACTTGCGTATTCAGCCCCGTGTTGCCTTTATCGTCATATAAGTCTTTGATAAAGTCCCATGCTTGCGCTTGCTTGGCAGCTGTTATGATCTCTTCGTCAGTTGCATCAGGACGACCATAAGCGATGTTTTCACGCACCGTACGATGGAGTAGTGAAGTGTCTTGAGTGACCATGCCGATCTGTTGACGCAATGACTCTTGAGTGACGTCATCGATAGCCTGTCCATCGATTAAGATTTTGCCTTTATCAACATCAAAGAAGCGCAGTAACAGATTAACCAACGTAGATTTACCTGCGCCTGAACGTCCAACTAAGCCAATCTTTTCGCCCGGTTTGATATCTAGATAAAAGTTATCAAGAAGTTTGGTCGTCTTGGTCGCGGAGGCATTGACTTCGTCTATATGCTCACCTTCTATATCACTGTTATCATCATGCTCATAACTGAAATCAACATGATCGAATACGATACGGCCCTCGGTGACTTTGACCGTCGGTGCATTTGGTTTATCGACGATGGTTTGTGGCGCAGATAATGTGCGCATGCCATCTTGTACCGTACCGATGCTCTCAAATAGGCTGGCAGTTTGCCACATAATCCAGCGTGTCAAACCGTTTAGGCGTAGTGCCATTGCTGTCGCGGCTGCGATAGCACCCACACCGACGGCACCTTGTTGCCATAAATAAATACCAATACCTGCAGTGCCACTGACCAAAATCACACTAATCATATGGGTTGATACTTCTAAATAGCTGACCCAGCGCATTTGTGCGTGTACAGTACCCAAAAACTGACCCATGGCGTTTTTGGCATAGCTCAACTCACGGCGCGAATGACTAAACAGCTTAACCGTCATGATATTGGCATAAGCATCCGTGATACGCCCAGTCATCAGCGCACGGGCATCGGCTTGTACGATGGCAGTGAGCTTTAACTTAGGAATAAAATACCAGATGCACAAAGCGACCAAGACAAACCAGACGATAAAAGGAATCAGCAGTAGGCTGTCTAGATTAAAGAGAATAACACCTGAGGTGATAAAGTAGACGGCAACATACATGAACATGTCGGTGACCGTCATAACGGTATCACGTACAGCCAAAGCCGTTTGCATCACCTTGGCTGACACGCGTCCTGAAAATTCATCTTGATAAAACTGCATCGATTGCCCGAGCATGCGTTGATGAAAGCGCCAGCGCATCTGCATGGGAAACACCCCTTGCAAGGTCTGGAAGTGCACCAATGATGACAAGGTAATCCAGATGGGGCTCACTATCATGACGGCAAGCATCAAGAGTAGCATATCGCCTTTTTCTGCCCATAGGTTTTGCGGGGTATAGACACCCAGCCAATCAACGATGTTACCAATCCAAGCAAACAGCATGGCCTCATAGATACCGATTCCTGCTGACAAGACCATAAATAGCAAAAGCCAGCCGCGTAGACCATTGGTACACGCCCACAAAAATTTAAGCATGCCGTCACGAGGTGAGGGCAGTGGCATAGGCGTTTCAGGAAAGGCAGGTAGGCGGTTTTCAAAAAATCGAAATAGAGCATTCATAGGCAGTCATAAAGCATCAATAGCAGTACGCCAAAATCAACGATATCACTCGTTATTTTGAATCGTTACTGTTGTTATTAGGGATATGGGCTATTTTAACAAATTTCATAATTAGACCTGCAGGCGAATTGTAATTTGCACCCTTTATACTGTCTTTACCATTCATCAATTCATGTATAAATGCATTGCTGTAATAGAAATACTTTGTTACCTTCCATAGGTTTAAAACACCTGAGAATCTTTATTCTAGGCTCATAAAATTTATACCAGCAGCATATGGCTGTCGATGTATCGATCTCATTTCTAAATCACGATATAAATGACTCAATATATAAATAGTCATCATACGAAAATGGCGGCTTTAAAAGGTAGAAGTAAATGATGTATTTAACGATGGCGGTACTCTGTAGTGTCGCTGTGTCAGTGTTGCTAAAAATATTACGGCAAAAACAGATAGACATTCGTCAAACCATTGTTGCTGGTTATCCAGTGGCCTTTTTGTTGACTTGGTTTTTATTAAAACCAGACCTTGGCGCAATCAATACACTTGGCAATGCATGGGGCGTCATTATTGCACTTGGTATCATACTGCCGACTGTGTTCATCTTACTTGGACGTGCCATTGAAGCCGTCGGCATGGTGGCAACCGATGCCGCGCAGCGTTTATCTTTGATCATTCCGATTGTGGCCGCTTTTTTATTATTTGGTGAAGTATTGACGGGTACACGTGTTTTCGGATTGGCCTTGGGGTTCTTAGCACTCGGCGCTTTGGTATATCGCCCACAGTCTGGCAGCATCAATAAAGTAGCCAAAAATACGCCACTCTGGCTGTTGGGCGTATGGCTCGGCTATGGGATCGTCGATATTTTATTCAAGCAAGTTGCCAAGCATGGAACGGCTTTTCCACTCACGCTGTTTGTCAGTTTTGGTTTGGCAGGACTGCTATTGTTTATTTATCTACTGTTCACTCGCGTACGCTGGCAAGGGGAAGCGCTTGCAGCGGGGCTACTCTTAGGAGCGCTTAACATGGGAAATATTTATGCCTATGTTCGCGCCCATCAAGTATTGTCCGAGTCACCAAGTATCGTCTTTACGGGTATGAACGTTGGCGTCATTGCGGTCGCTACCCTGATCGGTGTTGGTGTATTTAATGAAACGCTTAATCGCGTTAACATCGTCGGTCTATTGCTTGCGGTTTGTTGTGTGGGTGTTTTGTTTTTGGCCTAAAAACAGAATCCAGTTTTATAAAAGCGTTAACGTATCGTATATAGGCAGGCAGAGTGTCCTATGCTAAGGTTAGCTAAAAATAGTGAGGCTTATAGCACTAATAATAAGCCAATCATTTGTGACCTTTGACTTCAATAGATAAAAATAGGATGCACTCTCAATGGAATACGAAAAACAATTACAACGTATCAAAAACGGTTCAGGTTTTATTGCAGCACTCGATCAAAGTGGCGGCAGCACCCCAAAGGCACTAGAAAACTATGGTGTCAATGGCGATGCTTATGACAGTGACGAAGCGATGTTTGATTTGGTGCATGAGATGCGCGCGCGTATCATAACCTGTGATGCTTTTGACAATGAGCGTGTGCTTGGTGCGATTTTATTTGAAGATACGATGGAGCGTGAGGTCAATGGCAAATCGACTGCCAACTATCTTTGGGAAGACAAAAATATCGTCCCATTTCTGAAAGTAGATAAAGGTTTGGCTGAGCAAATGAATGGGGTGCAAGTCATGCGTCCTATGCCAGAGTTAGACCAATTGTTGGACAAGGCCAAAAATTATCCAGTATTTGGCACCAAAATGCGTTCTGTTATTTATGAGCCAAGCGTTGATGGTATCGAGCTGGTCGTACAGCAACAATTCGATGTAGCAAAGCAAATTATCTCAAAAGGCTTGATGCCGATTGTTGAGCCAGAAGTGGACATCAACAGTGACAAAAAACATGAGAGTGAGCTGATACTTAAAACCAGTATTTTGCATAATCTAGAGCGTTTGAATGACGATCATCAAGTGATGCTCAAACTGACGCTGCCTGAAGAAGCAGGATTTTATCAAGAGTTGATTGATCATCCCAAAGTACTCAAAGTGGTCGCATTATCTGGTGGTTATAGTCGTAGCGAGGCGTGCGCCAAGCTCAAGCAAAACCCCGGTATGATTGCCAGCTTCTCACGTGCTTTCACTGAAGGATTGAGCAAACAGCAAAGCGATGAAGCCTTTGCTAATACGATTGATACTTCAATCCAAGAGATTTATGAGGCATCGAAGGTTTAGGTAAGTAGTAATCTCATTTCTTCAAGCTAATTTGTGAAAAAGCCCGAACCTAGTAATTAGGTTCGGGCTTTTTTATGCTAAAAATATATTAAGCTTTAAAAGGTGGTTTGAAGCGCGATACTAGCACCTTGGTCATCATAATTCTCGCGCCACTCACTGCGATAGCCGGCAGATAAGGTGGTTTTAAGCGTAGGCATGTAGCTGATGCCAATACCTACGATACCAATCTCACGTCCAACTTCTTGTCCAATCGTTGTAAAACTATCATTTGGCATACCAACGAAGTTCGCAGTGATGTCTGAGTGCTGATCACCATTTTCGATAGCGGCTGCTAACTGTCCTGTAATAGCAAACTGCGGCGTAAGATACTGTGACATTTTTAGACCTGCCGTCCAGCGCATGGACTCATATCTGTTTTCATCAACGTTTAAGTTATAAACGCCAGCGCCTGTTTCACGATAGCTATCGCTCTTCGCTTGCGCATAATTTACTTTTGCAAATGGTGTTACATGACGCTGTTCACTACCAATGCGATGATCGACACCCAATCCCGCTCGTAAGGTATCGACATCGTAGTCAGAACGAGCAACAGCATTAGTCAGGATGGACAAATGACGCTCGCCTTTAACTGAGCTTCTACCAGCGCCAATATGGAAATTCACATCTGTGGCATCACTCGCTCCATAATTACCGTAGCCTAAGACCTGCCAATTTTTGGCAATCAGTTTATGATCCAGACGGCTACCATCAGTATCGGCATCAGTGTCAATATAAGACACTGCTAAGCCTAAATTAAGGTCGCTATTTATTGGTGTATCTAAACCAACAATAGCGCCATAGCTATCTGCTTCATAGCCTGTCACTCCGTTTTCGGCGTCATGACTGCCTGTATTACCGATCAGTTTCGCCCAAACATTTCGCTCGGTTGTAGTAGCGCGATGCTCAGTAACAGCCTCACTTGCCGCATAATTAGTATCTGTAATGATATGATTGGCTGCACCCATGAATAATGGTTGCAGTTGGTTGGCAGCGACTGCCAACTGATTTTGATTAAAATTGGTGGTTGAACTAATAAGTGCTTTAGCCAGATCATTATCGCCATTTACAATTTGATCTTGAATGGCTCGGTCTAGCGCGTAAGCAATACCGACATCATTACGTTGTGATTGAGTATTGACTGACTCTACAAAGGTAGTATCAGTAACTGGCGGCTCAGGCGTAACTACTGGCGGCTCAGGTGTGACTACTGGCGGTTCAGGCGTGACTACTGGTGGTTCAGGTGTGACTACTGGTGGTTCAGGTGTGACTACTGGCGGCTCAGGTGTGACTACTGGCGGTTCAGGTGTGACTACTGGTGGTTCAGGTGTGACTACTGGTGGTTCAGGTGTGACTACTGGCGGCTCAGGCGTGACTACTGGCGGTTCAGGCGTGACTACTGGCGGTTCAGGCGTGACTACTGGTGGAGTAGGTGCTCCCATTTTTAGATGAACGGCATTAGGATCACTATAGTCTGCATAGAAGTTTACTAATGGGCTATTATCGCTTACTTGTGTAAACTCACCTACGCGAGTCGTGGCTTTTACAATATCCTTCCATTCATTATTGCCGGACAAGTTAGCAACTGCTTCTGAGGCATTGACTTCTAACTGACCTTGACTGATATTGGCTCTTCCTTGAACAATCAACTGACCGTAATCATCAAGCGTGTTTAATCCAATTCCCAAGATTTCGCCATCTCTCATGGTATAGTTGCCATCAAGACGTAGTGTTCCCTGATTGATATTAGTAGCGCCTGTCCATTGTTTGGCAGTTGTCGCCATAGCTAGTAAGCCAGTGCCTTCTTTGGCAAAGTCACCTGCACCAGTGATAACAGCACTATTAACTACCTTCGTATTAAAGCCTTGCGTGTCTATATTAGCACCGCCTGCTTTGACGTTAATGCTACTTTCACCAAAACCGCCAAAGCCATTAAATAGAGCATCTTGATCGGCTGTCAAGCGCAAAGTACCACCATCAAAATTAACTACGGAATTTGAAGTGGCACTAGTAGCGCGCACGAGTGACTCAGTTGACAATACACCCTTACTATTTAGATTGACAGTGGCTGAGCCATTATTACCGACTACTAAATCTTTGGTAGCAAAGGTACTATTACTGCTGATATCCAATGACCCTGCTGCACTAATATCTTCACCTAAATGAGTAGATTCAGCAACTTCCACTCTACCATTATTGTCAAGAGTTAAAGTACCGCTACCACTGCCACCTATTGAAAGGTTATCGGTAGTTAGCGCTGAGTCAGCATCAGTGATATTGACAATACCTCGACCCATACCTTGTAGGCCAATGACTGTTAAGTCAGCAGTTACCTTGCCACCTTTGGCAATATCTAACTGTCCGTTATTATTAAAGCCAACTTGTAGTTCTTTACTATCCATGGTAGAGCCCGCATCACTGATACTGACGCGATTTTTGTTGTTGCCTATACCTTGACCTAAACGCACAATATCATTAGCCGACGCTTTGGCACCTTGAGCGACGCTAAGACTGCCTTGACCATTATTACCTATGATGATATTTTCGCTAATAAGTGTACTGTTATTGCCCGTTACTTCAATCAAGCCTTCACCTGAGAACTCATCTCCTATGATACTTGAATTATCTATAGTTACCTTGGCACCATCTTGAATTTTTAAAGTACCGTTACCGCTTTGAGCGATAGTAATCTCTGGTGCTATTAATACAGAGTCTGTACCTTTGACGTCGATAGTCCCATCACTGTCTCGGACAAGGCCTGTACCTGCAGCTATTGTACTAGTTACTTTGGCACCATTACTGATGATCAACAAACCTGTCCCTCTACCGCCAGAAACAATTCGCGCTGCTGTAGCCGTAGTGCCGCTGCCATCGACAGTAGCAGTACCGTTACTACCAACGCCAATACCAACACCAATATCACTAGTGGCTGTTAGTTTGGCCGAGTCGTTGACCACTAAAGTGCCTTCGCCTGTATCACCGACTATAATTCTATCAGTGCTTAAGCTGGAACCTGCACCTGTGATAGTAATCTGACCTTTAGAGTCGCTAGCGATGCCAGCACCTACCTCAGACTGAAACTTGCCAGCTGCGCCATTTTTTATTGTCAGAGTACCTTCGCCCTTATCGCCTACTAAGATGGACTTACCGTTGAATACGGTATTTTTATCCGTCAAAGTCATATTAGCGACGCTACCTACTTCTAATCCCAAAACGGTTAAATCATTTATCGTAATATTAGCACCGTTTTGTGCGGTCAGCTCAGCCTGACCCTCTTCAGAGATAGTAAGGAATTCGGCGTTCAGTGAGCTACCAGCGCCGTCAATGGTAACGACACTAACGCTATCAGGTCTTACTGCCAGACTAATGAGATCATTTGAGACCACGCTACCAGCAGTATTGATATTTAGAGCAGCGGCGTCTGCAAACCCAAATACCATCTCACTACCAGTGACTTTAGAGCCATTGCTGACTGTTACGACTTCATCCACAGCAAAACTACTCGGCAAAGCTGTTGTTGCGCCATCATCATAAGTCACATCAGCCAGTGCTGAGCCAGAAGCGCAAAGCATCGCTACCGCCAATGGAGTTAATAAAAGCTTGCTCGCTACTTGAGACTTACCAGAAGACTTACCACGAGATTTGGCAAGTTCAGACACGCATTGATAAACACCTAGAGAATGATTAAAAACAACACGATAGACATGATTCATAAATGGACCTTATTAGTAGATGATGAGGACATAACAATTGCTTGTAAAGTTACCCGTATCTTACTCCAAGTAATGGTTTTGTCTATCTATTTTTACACAAATGTTTATATGTTAGATTCCATATATAAGATAAATATTGCATTACTCATTAAAAAAGCTCGAACCTAACAACTAGGTTCGAGCTTTTTTAATATTTTTATACTAGCGTCTGTTAAACCTCTTTATATAGCTGACGTCCTTCCTTATTGTATTTTGCTGTCATCTCCGCCATACCTTGGCGGACTTCCTCAACGCTGGCTTCGCCAACTTGCCCAACAAGTTCCGTATCTACTTCTTTAATCAGATGATCGGCATCGGTCAAATCTCCTGATTGCGGCGTGACTTTTTCGTTAGCTACTTTTTTGTCAGTGGCCTTTGTATTCAATCCTGCTGCATACTCACGCACATTTTGTGTGATTTTCATCGAACAAAATTTCGGTCCACACATTGAGCAAAAGTGCGCAGATTTATGAGCGTCTTTTGGCAAGGTTTCATCGTGGAACTCTCGCGCCGTATCTGGATCGAGTGCGAGGTTGAACTGATCGTCCCAGCGGAACTCGAAGCGGGCTTTTGACAAGGCGTTGTCACGCGCTTGCGCACCCGGATGGCCTTTGGCAAGGTCAGCGGCATGGGCAGCAATCTTATACGTGATGATGCCGTCTTTGACGTCCTTTTTATTGGGCAAACCCAAGTGCTCTTTTGGCGTGACATAACAAAGCATCGCTGTGCCAAACCAGCCAATCATCGCCGCCCCAATCGCGCTGGTGATATGATCATAACCGGGAGCAATATCAGTCGTCAAAGGTCCTAAGGTGTAAAAAGGCGCGTCCGCACACAGCTCAAGCTGTAAGTCCATATTTTCTTTGATACGGTTCATCGCTACGTGCCCAGGCCCTTCGATCATCACTTGTACGTCATGCTTCCATGCGACTTTGGTCAATTCACCAAGGGTACGTAGCTCGCCGAACTGTGCCTCATCGTTGGCATCTTGCAAGCAGCCAGGGCGCAAACCATCGCCCAAACTAAACGCCACATCATACTGTTTCATAATCTCGCAAATGTCTTCAAAATGCGTGTATAAAAAGCTCTCTTTATGATGAGCCAAGCACCACTGTGCCATGATAGAACCGCCACGTGACACAATACCCGTCAAGCGCTTGGCGGTCAGTGGAACGTAGCGAAGTAGGACGCCCGCGTGAATGGTGAAGTAATCCACCCCTTGCTCAGCTTGTTCGATCAAGGTGTCTCGAAAAATCTCCCACGTCAAATCTTCTGCCACCCCATCGACTTTCTCTAACGCTTGATAGATTGGTACCGTACCGATGGGTACAGGCGAGTTACGAATCAGCCATTCGCGCGTTTCATGAATATGATTGCCCGTTGATAAATCCATGATGGTATCTGCGCCCCAACGCGTCGCCCATGTCATCTTTGATACTTCTTCGTCGATTGAGGAACCAAGCGCTGAGTTGCCAATATTGGCATTGATTTTTACCAAAAAATTGCGCCCGATAATCATCGGCTCGGACTCAGGGTGATTGATGTTATTTGGGATAATAGCGCGACCAGCGGCCACTTCACTGCGCACGAATTCAGGTGTGATGATTTTGGGTGTATTGGCCCCAAAATTTTCCCCATCATGTTGGCGTGTATCCGTCAGCTCATGTTGCTTCTGCGTTTCGCGAATGGCGATGTATTCCATCTCAGGGGTGATGACGCCGCGGCGCGCGTAATACATTTGCGTGACATTGCCTGACAAGCCGTTGCCTGTTTTGGCACGGCGCGGCTTATCAATATGAGCAAATCTTAAGTTGGCGGTACTAATATCACGTGCGCGCGCTTGTCCGTATGAGCTGGATAAACTGCTGAGCTGTTCGGTATCGCCGCGCTCTGCAATCCAGTGTTCGCGCAGTTTTGGCAAGCCACGGGTGAGGTCAATATCGACATTGGGGTCGGTATAAACGCCGGAGGTGTCATAGACATAAAATGGTGGGTTTTTTTCCCAATTCGCCTCATCCGTGCCTTGAATAGGGGTTGGATCAAGAGAAATTTCGCGCATCGGTACTTGAATATCAGGACGCGAGCCTTCGATATAGACTTTACGAGAGGCGGGGAGAATGCGATGAAGGTCACGGGCGTCTTCTTCAAAACGCGCATCACTTGCCGTGCGGTGAGCAGGGGTTTTTAGCGCCTCAGATTTTTTATCGGATTTACTGCTGGTCTCATCTATAGTTGTCGGCTTAACAAGCGCGTCACTATTTGGAGTATGGACTTGAGGGTTTTGAGTGTTTGTCGTTGTCTGAATATTTGAAGGTTTCATGTGCTGTCCTAGCGTGTTGGTTTTTGAATAAAATCAACACCGCCAGTAGCTGCGGGGTAAAGCCATGTGATACGAACAAATACAATCAAAAAGCAAACGTGCGCCCGAAATGAGACGTAGTGAGTCACTAAAAGTTTGATGGACACAAATTATTAGCACCATACATCGGCAAAAAACCGCTGTTAAACATTGGCAATAATAAAAAGGCATTTCTGCGCGCCCTTTGTACATATAGAACATAGGCTTAAGACTTCCCTGCGTCGGTACTAACCGCATCAGGTTCGGCGGGTGATCTCTCAGCGAATGTATAAAGGCAATTGTTTTAGTAAAGCAAGTTTAATAAAACAGGCCAATATGACACCGCACCCCGAGTCTGTCAGTGTTGTAAATCAACTTCATACTAGCAAAATTCTGTTCTAACGGCTAATGGTATTTGGAGAAAACCTTGGGCTCGAGAAACGATTGCCTTATGTACTGAGCTTATAAAGGCAGGTAGAAGGGAACAATGCGCTGTTATGGGCGAAACTAAAAGATTAAAGTCATTGTCATTAAACTGTCATAAAAACTTGTCACTATAGCTCGCATGTCACAAACAATGTTTTTTTGTATCGTTGTCAAACTTTAGGAGTCTTACATGCGTTATTCGTTATTAGCAGTGGCCGTCAGCTGTACCTTAGTACTTACGGCGTGTAACAAATCGACCGATACGACAGAGCCGGCTGCTGATACTAGCAGTAGCGCTGCCGCAACGACTGAAACAACTGGCAATGCAACCACCAGCACAGCATCTGCTGCTACTTCAGGGTTCAAGTCTGCTGAAAACATTGCCATGAACATCACTGGCGCAGGTGCTTCTTTCCCGCAGCCTATCTATGCCAAATGGTCTGCTGACTACAATGCTGATACTGGTGGTCAGGTCAACTACCAATCAATCGGTTCTTCTGGTGGTATCAAACAAATTCAGTCAAAAACAGTCGATTTTGGTGCCTCTGATGCGCCGATGACGCCTGAAGAGCTTGAAGAATCTGGTCTTATCCAGTTCCCAACCGTTATTGGCGGCGTTGTACCAATTGTCAATATCGATGGTGTTGAGCCAGGCGCGCTAAAATTGGATGGTCAGACATTGGCTGATATTTATCTAGGCAAAATCAGTAAATGGAATGACCCAGCTATTGTAGCCATGAACCCAGATTTGACCCTACCTGATGCAGCCATTACTACTGTTTTCCGTTCAGACGGGTCAGGTACGACTTTTAACTTCACAGATTATCTCGCCAAAGTGTCACCGGATTGGAACAATACCGTTGGTGTTGATAAAACGGTTAAATGGCCAACCTCTGCGACAGGTGCTGGTGGTAAAGGTAACGAAGGCGTTTCAAGCTACGTTAATCGTATGAAAAACTCTATCGGCTACGTTGAGTATGCTTACGCTAAGCAAAACAACATGTCACATACGGCTCTTAAAAATGCCGCCGGTAACTTTGTACAGCCTTCTGCAGAGACTTTTGCAGCGGCAGGTGACATCGATTGGTCAAAACAAGAAGGCTTTTATAAAGTCATCACCAACTCTGAGACTGCTCAAGCATGGCCAATCGCTGCTGCGACATTCATCTTGGTACACAAGCAACCAGAGAATCCTCAGCAAGTGGCTGGTGTGTTGAACTTCTTTGATTGGGCATATACCCAAGGCGATGATGATGCCATGGCGTTAGATTACGTTCCTTTCTCTGATACTGCCGTCGCATTATTCAAAGAAAAATGGAATGAGGTGAAAGGTAGTGATGGACAGCCTGTTTATAAGCCTGCTCAGTAATTGACCTACTTTAGAGACTGTTTCATACATCTCTAAACGCCCTCTCAAACCACTATTCTCCGGTAGCGGTTTGAGAGGTTTTATCACAGTGAATTTAAGGACGATGCTGGTGGGTTGTCTCTATAGATAGTTCATCCTACTTTTTAAGTTTACTGTCATAAAACCTGCGTAACCTTTCTAACATTTTGACTTGATCCTATACAACGCTGAGACACTTATGAATGACTTAAGGTCCCAATTGGCCAAACAAAAACGTTACGATACGCTGTTTGTCAATGCAACCAAGGCTTTTGCCATACTGGTACTCCTCTCTTTAGGCGGTATTTTAGTCTCCTTAATTATTGGAGCATGGCCCAGCATTCAAGCGTTTGGACTTGGTTTTTATACCAGCAATAACTGGGATACGGTTGCCAATGAATACGGTGCATTGGCGCCTATTTACGGCACGTTGGTGACGTCATTTGTGGCGATTATGATTGCTGTACCAGTCAGCTTTGGTATCGCTATCTTTTTGACTGAGATGTGCCCGAAGTTCTTAAAAAAGCCTTTGGGTATCGCGATTGAGCTTTTAGCCGGTATTCCTTCTATCATTTATGGTATGTGGGGATTATTCGTGTTTGCACCATTTTTTGGCGACCACATTCAGCCATGGTTTATCGAGCATGTGGGTCCTTTGCCTATCATTGGCAAGCTATTCACTGGTGCGCCAATGGGGCTTGGTTTATTTACCGCGTCCTTGGTGCTTGCCATCATGATCATTCCTTTTATTGCGGCCACCATGCGCGATGTTTTTTCGGTGGTACCAGACTTATTAAAAGAGTCGGCTTATGGCATGGGTGCCACGACATGGGAAGTCATGTTTAAGATTATCTTGCCTTATACCAAAGCGGGCGTTGTGGGCGGTGTTATTTTGGGATTAGGCCGTGCATTGGGCGAAACCATGGCGGTGACTTTCTTGATTGGTAATGCCTTTAATATCAGCCCAAGCTTATTCACCTCTGGCGTCACGATCACTTCTGCCTTGGCCAATGAATTCGCTGAAGCGTCGAGTGAGCTGCATTTGGCTTCGTTACTCCATTTAGGCTTAATCCTATTTGTCATTACTTTCATCGTCTTGTCCCTTGCAAAGCTGATGCTGATGCGCATGGACAGCAAAGCGGGCAATCGGTAGATAGATATCTGGTTGTCTTGAGAAGTTTTGATGGTTATTGGTATTGACAAAAAAACGGGACACAAACTTTATGCTTTCTAACAATACAATCAATGCGCCCCTACCAGCGAATACAGGCTTTGAAGGTCGTTATAACCGAAGTCTCTATAACAAGCGTCGCTGGGCCAATAAGATTGGTTTGGGCTTTGCCATGTCGGCGATGGTTTTTGGTTTGTTTTGGCTGTTTTGGATTTTGTTCACGCTTTTTATTGAAGGCTTTCAGGGTCTTATACAACTACCAGTATTTACCGCCGATACACCGCCGCCAATGAGTGTTGGTGGTTTACGCAATGCCATTGTTGGTTCAGTCATGTTGGCGTTTTCAGGGTTGTTAATTGGCGCTCCGATTGGGCTGATGACGGGTATTTATTTGTCTGAGTTCTCTCAAGGGAGTATGCTTGGCAAAGTGACACGTTTTTTAAATGATATCTTATTGTCGGCGCCCTCTATTGTGATTGGTCTGTTTATTTATGCACTGATGGTAAAAGGTCAAAATTTCTCTGGTTGGGCAGGTGCGTTGGCATTGGCGCTGATTGTCATTCCGGTGGTTGTACGTACCACCGAAAACATGCTCAACTTGGTGCCCAATAGCATTCGTGAAGCCGCTTATGCACTTGGAACACCCAAGTGGAAAATGGTGACGCAAGTAACCATCAAAGCCGCCAAAGCGGGTCTCACTACAGGTGTGTTACTAGCTTTTGCGAGAATTACAGGTGAAACGGCTCCTTTGCTATTTACTGCGCTGAACAATCAATATTTCAGTACCGATATGAGCCAACCACTGGCTAACTTACCCAACACCATTTATCAGTTTGCGATGAGTCCTTACGAAAACTGGCATACGTTGGCATGGGCGGCGGCACTTCTCATCACCGCCTCGGTCTTGGTATTGAACGTGACAGCCAGATTCATCGGCGCTAGAGGTCAGGTAAAATAAAACCTGACCACAGCTTACTGACAATAGATAGTAAGCATTACTTGAACTTATATGAATTTTAATTGAGCTAGGTTGGATAAGACTATGAATGACGTCATAAGCAAAGTTCGCAAAAATAAGACGGCTGATCGCTTCAATGAGGCAACAGACACTAAGACAACCGGCAACCTGTTGAATAGAACCAAGTCTACTAGCGGACAAAAAGAGCAACCAGATATCGCCAGTCTGACCAAGCAAACGCTTCATGACATTCCTAAGAATATGCCACCTGCCAAACTGCAGATTCGTGACTTAAATTTTTATTATGGTGATTTTAAAGCCCTAAAAAATATCAATATCGACATTCCAGATAAAAAAGTGACGGCCTTTATCGGTCCTTCAGGGTGTGGCAAATCGACGCTATTACGTACCTTTAACCGCATGTATGATCTGTACCCAGGGATGCGTGCAGAAGGCAATATTAATCTCGATGGCAAAAACATCTTAGACAAAGACATCGACGTGAACTTGCTGCGCGCTCAAGTTGGCATGGTGTTTCAAAAACCAACGCCATTCCCGATGTCGATCTATGACAATGTTGCCTTTGGCGTGCGCCTGTATGAAAAATTGAGCAAAGCGGAGCTGGATAATCGTGTGGAGTGGGCACTCAGAAAATCGGCATTGTGGCCGGAAGTAAAAGACAAGCTAAAGGCATCTGGATTGTCATTATCAGGTGGTCAGCAGCAGCGTCTATGTATCGCTCGCAGCGTCGCCACCAAACCTGAAGTATTGTTACTTGATGAGCCTACATCAGCGCTAGATCCTATTTCGACGGGCGCTATTGAGGATTTGATCGAAGACTTAAAAAACGACTATACCATTGCTATCGTGACCCATAACATGCAACAAGCCGCACGGGTATCGGACTATACGGTTTATATGTATTTGGGCGATATGATTGAGATGGGTGAGACCGATCAGATATTTACCAAACCCAATCAAAAAGCGACGGAAGACTATATTACGGGTCGTTATGGTTAAGGACAAGGTTTGAGCAGGCAGGGGTGTTCGGCATGTTTTATGAGCTGATGGGTTCGGCTCAAAAGCACCTTCGCTATTAAAAGTATAGATTTTAGGGAATTCTTCTGATGCAAAGTGAAAAGCATATCTCAAAAAGTTTCGACCAAGATCTCGATGAAGCCATCCGTCTGTTTTTATACATGGGTGATAGCGCGGCCAACCAAGTTGCCAAAGCCATCCATGCGCTGATTGATAAAGATGAGACACTGGCACAAGAAGTCATTGATATGGATTTCGACATCAATCGTATGGAAGTAGATTTGGATGAGCATATTTTGCTATTGGTTGCCAAACGCCAGCCCGCTGCCAGTGACTTACGTTTAGTGATGTCTATCAGTAAAGGGGTGGTTGATTTAGAGCGCATCGGGGATGAAGCTGTCAAGATTGCTCAAATGGCCAAAAAGATCGCCGCACAAGGTAAGTCCTCTTATGGTTATGCTGAGGTTCAGCATCTTAGCAACCAAGTTCGCCTTATGCTGCACAATGCGTTAGAAGCTTTTGGTCAGTCAAATGCTGAGCAAGCGTTTGAAGTCATGCGCAATGATGACGTGGTCAATGATGAGTATCAATCAGCCATTCGTGCCTTGATGACCTACATCATGGAAGATTCGCGTCATGTATCAAAAGTGATTAATATCATGTGGGTCTTGCGCGCGCTTGAACGAATCGGCGATCATGCACAAAACGTGGCTGAGCTCGTCATCAACTATATCAGCGGTCAAGATGTGCGTCATTCCGACTACACCAAAGTCGAAAAAGCCGTCCAAGCTGCCAATGATCGAATGGCAGCGCGTCAAGTAGGCACTGTGTCAGCCATGTCGTTGACGGATATTGCCACATCAGACCGTGACGAGGAATAAAAGTTCGCTTGCCAATGTTTTTGGTAGCATTATTTTTCGCAGCGTTATATTTAGCTCATAAAAAAACGCGCTATCAATGAGTGTATAGCGCGTTTTTTATGAAATGTAATCAACGAGTACCCATTAGCTTTCTGGCGTCCAGCCTTGGGCGCGCTCATAGTCTTCGTTATCTAAAAACTTATCACGTTGTTCTGTTAAGAATTTTTTGGCTTCAGGATCCATCATGCTCAAGTGATTTTCGTTAATCAGCATGGTTTGATGCTCAAGCCATTCTTTCCACGCCTTGTCAGATACCGTCTCTTGTAGCTCCTGACCTTTTTTGTTAGGGAAAGGCGGATGCGGCATTTTTGGCAATTCTTGCTTATATTTACGGCAAAACACGGTATTGGCTTGCGGATTAAATGTCTCAGTCATAAGGCGTTCCTTATTTATTATAGTAAGTGGTCAAATCAGATTAATTCATTGGTCTATGATAACGGTCTTGGCAGATTTAGCAAAGGGTATCTGGTGTATACAGCCAATCTTAAACAAAATAAATAAATCCATGACAACGTACTTTTGGAATAATTCTTACTTGCCGTGCGTACGCAGGTAGAGGCTGCGAGAACTTATTCCAATATTAGCAGCACAGTGTTTTTATGATGAATTGACTATAGTTTGCAGGCGGTATGACAAATAAAAAACACCCGCTATTGAGACGGGTGTTTTTTATATTAAGATACAGCAGACTGTGCTATTGACATATTAAGCAAACGCTTTTAAACGCGCACGGCCATTGACCACGGCTTGCTTTACTTGGTTAGGCGCGGTGCCGCCCAAATGATCACGAGCTGCCAATGATCCTTCTAACGTTAGGTAATCAAACACATCATCACCAATGGCATCGCTGAACTGTTTGAGCTGTGCCAAAGACAAGTCGCTCAAATCAACGCCCTCGGCGATACCTAAAGCGACGGCATTACCAACCACTTCGTGTGCATCACGGAACGCCACACCATTACGTACCAGATAATCTGCTAGATCAGTTGCAGTTGCATAACCTTTCATAGTAGCAGCACGCATATTTTCCTTATTTGGTGTGATATTCGGCAGCATATCAGCAAAGGCAAGTAGCGAACCCGTTAACGTATCTACGCAATCAAAAAGAGGTTCTTTGTCTTCTTGGTTGTCTTTATTATAAGCAAGTGGCTGGCTTTTCATTAGGCTCAGTAAGGTCATGAGTTGACCAAACACACGCGCGGCTTTACCACGTACTAACTCAGGTACATCCGGGTTTTTCTTCTGCGGCATGATAGAGGAGCCAGTGCAAAAGCGATCTGGTATTTGTACAAAGTTAAATTGCGCTGACATCCACAGAATGATTTCTTCACTCATGCGCGACATATGCATCATGAGAATAGAAGCCGCTGAGGTAAATTCAATGGCAAAATCACGGTCTGAGACGGCATCAAGTGAATTTTGGCAAATGCCTTCAAAGCCTAATAACTCAGCCGTAATGGTACGATCGATAGGGAAGGTCGTACCAGCAAGGGCAGCGCTGCCAAGTGGCATCTGGTTGATACGGCGACGTGCATCGACGAGGCGTTCGGTATCGCGATATAGCATCTCAAACCATGCCATGACATGATGACCGAAGCTAACAGGCTGCGCGGTTTGTAGATGGGTGAAGCCTGGCATGATGGTATTGGTGTGTTGTTCCGCCAGATCAAGCAGCCCGCTTTGCAGACGTACCAATAGTGCAATGATGTTGTCTGTCTCTTCACGTAACCAAAGACGGATATCAGTGGCGACTTGATCGTTACGGCTACGTCCAGTGTGTAGCTTTTTGCCGACTGAACCGATAATGTCTGTTAAGCGCGATTCAACGTTCATGTGTACGTCTTCGAGCGCGATTGACCAGTTGAAGTCACCCACTTCAATCTCACGCAACACTTGCTGGAGACCCTCGATAATGGTCGCCACTTCCTCAGCAGCCAAAATGCCGCACTCTTTAAGCATGGTCGCATGAGCGATTGAGCCTTGGATATCGTGACGTGCAAAGCGTTGATCAAAACCAACAGAGGCGGTAAAAGCGGCCACAAAACTGTCGGTTGCTTCACTAAATCGGCCACCCCACATCTGCTGGCCCTGACTGCCTGCAGTGGTGCTTTGCGAAGCAGTATTGGTTATAGAAGCTTCTGTGCTAGAATCAGGAGCAGAAACGTTTACATTTGATTCAGGATTACTATGGTTTGAAGAATTGGCATTCATATCGGTACAGGACAAGTCAAGAGAATAAGAACTCAAGTATAGCAAAGGATGAGGTTGCCTTACTAGCGGAGCGCTTAGAGTTTTTTATTCCCAAGCTCATGGAAATCATGAGACCTTGGCAGTGGCTACTGTATATCTTTTTTTGGTCATTGTTCGTGACCGTGATGGAACGCCATGGCTTAGCCACTTGGTCAGATTTTCTGATCAAATTTTTTTGTAGGTTTGTTCAAAACGTTTTAATCGTCATGCCTTCACTATATCTGGTTGACTACCTTCGACCCATTTTTAAAAACGCCAGTATTTCAAGCGTGACTATACGTGTCGTCTTACTAATGATGCTGGCTTCTGTCATATCCATGACTTTGGTGATGCTGGTTATGGTAAATATGGGCTGGGAAGAATACGATTTACAAGCGTTTGTCTTCAGTGTGCTGTTTGATACGTTGTTCACAGGCGGCTTTACCTTAGTGTTTTTACTCTATTTTTTGCGTATTCATCGTGAGCTTAATGCGCTCAAGTCCTCGTTCGAGTATAAGTTGGCCACACAAAACGACATAATAAAAGCCCGTATCGCCCCCCATTTTTTCTTTAATACGCTCAACACCCTCACTTCGCTCATAGAATCTCACCCAGCAAGAGCTTCTCTATTATTACAACACGTTTCTGCGCTGTTCCGAGCCAGTTTTACAGGCGCGCATGAAGTCAGTTTTGAAGAAGAAATCGCCCTTTGTGAGCATTACTTAGCCATTGAATCCAGTCGTTTGGCAGATAAGCTTGAAGTAAGTTGGCAACTGCCTGACGAGGATGTCATGTATGACATGGTTATCACGGCGCTCACGTTACAAAGTGTGCTAGAAAAAATGCTGATTAATGTGGTCGAAATGACCACTGAGACCATATACATAGATATTAAAGTGACGTGGGAGCAGCATCGAGTTGTCACGATTATCAGTGTTGATCTACCCAAAAAGACATTGATTGTGAATCATAATTTGCGTCAACATATGGATTTTCATATTCAAACGGAGCGCTTACGTGCCTATTTTGGTCACAGCTCAGATATTAAAAGTATCATTACCAGTACCCAAATCATCACTGTCATGGACTATCCGTTACATGACGTCAGTTTATGACCCTTTTACATCATAAAATTCCTTCTTTGTTTGCGCCAAAAATGCGCATGGCACACTTATTGCATTCCTTATAATAAACTTACTAGTAATAGAAACATATTGACTATACCAAGGATGAGTACATTCGGGCCCTCCGTATTCAAGGATTGAGCTTTTGCCTCAGATAATAGTTAGTAATTGCTAGTAGAGACACATATTAAGTCTGCCCGAAGATAGGAGTTTACATGCGTATCGTAGTTTGTGATGATGAGCCGCTAGCGCGTGAGCGTTTGGTCAGAATTGTCCAAGAGTCAGGCCATGAGGTCGTTGCTCAGGCAACAACAGGAGCAGAGGCCATTATTGCTGTCAAAAGTAAGCAGCCAGACATTATACTGTTAGACATTCGTATGCCTGAAATGGACGGTGTACACTGTGCGCAAGAGCTTGCGAAACTTGAACATCCGCCAGCGATTATATTTGTTACCGCTTATGACCATTATGCGATAGCAGCGCTCAAGGCCAGTGCGATTGGTTATTTATTAAAGCCTGCCAATAAAGATGAGTTATTAGAAGCGTTGAATAAAGCCAAAAATCTAAACGCTGCTCAGTTAAATGAGATCCGTAAGCTTGAAAACCCAGCGGCCCGACCAGTACGTGAACACATTGCTGCTCGTACTCATCGAGGGGTTGAGCTGATTAAATTTAAAGACATCTACTATTTTACGGCCGATCAAAAGTATGTCAAAGTACGTCACAAGGATGGAGTAGTACTGATCGACGAAACATTAAAAGAGCTGGAACAAGAGTTTGGTGATCGACTTTTCCGCGTGCATCGTAATGCGATTATCAATCTCAGTTTTTTAGATTTTTTAGAGACGCTGGATGCAGGGCAGTATCAGATACGCTTTAAAGGGATCGCTGAGACATTGGCAGTTAGTCGTCGTCACTTGCCTGCGCTGCGCGATAAAATCCAAAGCATGTAACCTTTGATACCCATATCGACATCATCATCCCATATCATCAAACCCTTATTTATGCTTAAATAGGGGTATTTTTTTGTGTCAGTATTTACAGTGAGTGACGGATATTGCCCATGAACTGTGGCAAATTATCCATGTTTCTAAGTACTGAAATTTTTAAGTGCTGATATTTGAATATTGGTATCTACGTACTGACATTATAGTATCAAATTTATCGAGGTCCTTTATGAGCAACCCGCAGCAATCTGCTTTGACTACCTTAACGATTGCCACCCGTCAGAGTCCATTGGCATTATGGCAAGCTGAGCATATTCGTGCTCGTCTGCTCGAGATGTACCCTGAATTGACAATTCAATTACTAAAAATTGTCACTAAGGGTGACAAGATTTTGGACACACCTTTGGCCAAAATTGGCGGAAAAGGTTTATTTGTCAAAGAGCTTGAACAAGCTTTGTATGATAAACAGGCAGACATTGCCGTGCATTCACTAAAAGATGTGCCGATGCAGTTACCAGAAGGCCTAACATTGGGCGTCTACTGTAAGCGTGCGTCACCCACCGATGCTTTTGTCTCAAATACTTATGAGAGTATTGATGAGTTGCCACAAGGTGCCGTTGTTGGAACATCAAGCTTGCGCCGCCAGTGTCAAATCAAAGCCTACCGTCCAGATTTACAGATAAAAACGTTGCGCGGTAATGTGGGTACTCGTTTGGGTAAATTAGATGCAGGCGAGTATGATGCCATTATTTTAGCGACCAGTGGGTTACAGCGTATTGAGTTGGATGAGCGTATACGTGGTGAGCTTGATATCGATGCTTGCTTACCTGCCGTTGGGCAAGGTGCCTTGGCGATTGAATGCCGTGAAGGCGATGATGAGGTATTAAAGCTATTAGCACCGTTAAATGACGATAAAGCTCGCATTCGACTCATTGCAGAGCGTGCACTAAACCGTCATTTAGACGGCGGTTGTCAGGTTCCCATTGCCGCTTATGCGGTGCTCCAAATGGCTGATGAAACCGATGCCAATAATGATCACAATGGTGATAACGGTAATAATGACGGTGGTAACGTACTATGGCTACGTGGCCGAGTGGGAGCAGCAGACGGTAGTCAGCTGTTAAAAGCAGAAAAACGGGTGACATTGGTTGGCACACAGGCTGATTTAGAAATACAGGCCAATCAGTTGGGTATCGACGTTGCCAAGAAGCTACTTGCTGATGGCGCAGGTGATATCTTATCAGCGATTTATCACCCTGAATAAGATGTGAGCCATCTGGTCATAAACCGTTAGACATATCGGCCTTTGAGTGAACCGATTTTATCAGTCTTTTACCATGGTACTCGTATGTTATCGTCCACCGATCTTAAGTCTACAGACGCCTGCCAGTCTATCAGCCAAGCATTATCTGCGCCGCAATTGGTCATCAATACACGACCAGTAGAGCGTGCGGCGCCATTGACACAGTGCTTACAAGCAGCAGGGTTGATCGTGATTGACATGCCGATGTTGACATTGCAGTCACGGGCTATGACTGATGGCGATATGGTGACGATGCGTCAATGGTTAGCAGGCGCGTACAAAGCACTGGTAGTTGTCAGTCCCACTGCTGCCGCATCAGGTTTGGCAGCTTGGCAAGCGCTTAAGTGTGAAGCACAAGACGATAGCGAGCATCAGGTAGACAAGGTGACATGTGAGACTTTAGCTGTACCAAGTCCTCTTATTGCTGTTGGTGACGCCACTGCTGCGGTTTTGAAGCGTGCCAAATTAAACACGACAAACTACCAAGTACGTCAACCCAAAATTGCGAACAACGAAGGCATGCTGGCCATGCCTGAAATTGAGCGTCTGCAAGCGGGAGACAAGTTACTGATATGGCGCGGTCTTGGTGGACGACGATTGTTAGTCGATACGTTACAAGCGCGCGGTGTCCATATCGATAGTATTGCTTGGTATGAGCGTGTCATGCCAATTGAGGCAACAGCGCAGTATCAGCAGTGGCTACAAGAGTACATACAGCATAATGTTTCGAGTTATCATACGCCGCAAAATATTACGTCATCCAGCCAGCCCAAGCCTATTGTTATTGTCAGTAGCGGGACTGCTTTTGAACATTGGACGACTGTGGTTAATGAAACCGCAAAGAACGCTGTGATACCAAATATGGCACTGACATTGTCAGACTTTGCTTATGTTGTATTAGGTGAGCGTTTAACCCACTGGGTAGCAAAACAACAATTAACGCATTGGCGTGTGGATGATTTGTCACCCGAAACCATTTTGACTGCTATAGTCTCAAACACTTAATATTTTTTATTTACTTGCGATAAATATGTTCACATTTATCCATAACGGTACTGCCTTATGCCCATGAATTCTGAATCGTTATCTAAGGAACCTTCTGCTGTACAACAGCGCCGGCAAGCGACTATGTTTTTGCTGAGATTGCAGTGGGTGGTCATTTTATTACTGATTGCTGCATTATTGGCGCTATATATTAGCCAACAGCGTTTTCAGAAAAACATCAATGAGCGCTTGCAAAGCAATGAACACGTCGTTGGACGTCTCAATGAGATGGATGATCGAATATTTGCAATGAGTCAGCAAACATTGCCAGAGCCAAGTACGGTGGCCAGTAGCCAAGCTCAGAACCAGTTGGATTTATTGCGTATTCAAACCAAAGCGGCGGATAGATTGCTGGTGGACAATAATGGCAGTGCAGCGATAGAGTTGTTGCGAGGTCTACATTGGCAGCTTTCTCAAAGCAATAATGAGATTGCGCCAGCTCTCACCGTTGTCATCAAGCAAAGCTTGATAAAAGACATTGAGCGCTTGCAAGCCAAAAGTGCTCAGCCCAGCCCTTGGCAACTACAAAACCTTGCTATCCAAAATATGCAAGATTTTTTGCATGATTATGAGCGGACCATGACCGCCAATGCGCTGAGTCGAAGTGCTGACAATAAAATGAGCCTAACGCGCCAGCAACTAGTGATTCACGAGGTGATTATGACCTTGAACTTGGCGATTCAGGCGAGCAACATGCGCGAACGAGAGCAGTTGATTGTCTATTTGAGGCAAGCGCGCAATCAACTACAAGCCTTAGTGTCGCAAGATTTGCTGTCGCGAAGCACCGTGCCACAAATGTCAGCACCGGCGTCAAAAGCCAAAAAAACCACTACCAATGGGGATTCAAAAAATTCTGATTTGGACGTTGAGACCGAAGTATCTGACGAAGGTCGTTTACAAACCAAATCGTCTCCTACGGATATTCCAGAAGTGATAGATGGTTTGGATCAGTTGATTGCCAATGCGCCAAAAACAACCCCATTATTGACCACCCAGATTTTAGAAAAGCCGCAACGTTGATCGCCAATGCGCTAGCGCTATATTGATGAAAAATAAGAGACAGGACACTATGGATCGTTTTGAACAAACCGCAAATCTCACTTCTGACATTTTAGATGGCGATTATCCTAAAGAGTTGGCACATTATCCCATCATGCATCAACAGCCTATACATTGGGGTGAGATGGACGCCTTTAACCACTTAAATAATGTGGTCTACTATCGTTATGCTGAATCTGCACGGATTGGCTATTTGCAAGCGTTAGGGATGTTTGACGGTAGTATGGTCACAGTACTAGCGCAATCAAGTTGCCAATACTTGCGCCCGGTCACCTATCCAGACACTTTATTGCTGGGGGTGCGTTGCCAGCGTTTGGGCACTACCAGTATCGTGATGGAGTACAGCTATTATAGCACCGCACAAAAAGCCATCGTTGCGACAGCCGAAGCAGTTATAGTACGTTTAGAGAGTAATGGTAAAGACAAACTGCCTTGGACAGAAGCAGAGCGTGAACGGTTGTTTGCATTAGAGGAAAAGGTTGGTCACATACCTAAGACTTGAAGTAAGAGAAACTTTGATCAGTCAAAAAATAAACGTATTGAATAAAAAAAGGCACGCCAACTTTGATGGGCGTGCCTTTTTTCTGTTTGCTCTTCACTTAACTATGCAGAATCGATCAATCTTGGTTTGGTGAATGAACAAAATCCACCACATTTAGCTCAAAGCCTGATAAGGCATAAAACTTCATGGGCGATGACAATAGACGCATGTCACGAACCCCAAGATGGCGTAATATCTGTGCGCCCACCCCAATGCTACGATACGGCTGCTTGGTAATGGTCGATGACGGCTGGTTGCTTGAAGCATTGTCTAGTGCCTCTCCCAAATCAACGGGCTGATGACTACCGACCCAAACCAAAACCCCACGATCTGATGCACTGATTTCTTGTAGCGCTGATTGTACACTCCAACCACCGCGACCAGTGGTGTCATTTTTGGCAGCGAACAAATCACGCAATGGATGGAAACCATGTACACGTACCGTGCTGACGCCTTCGCTCACATCTCCTTTGACTAATGCCAAATGCGTTTCATCAGCGCCAAACTCGCGGAAACGATGCAACGTAAAGGTGCCATATTCGGTTTCAAAAGGATAGGTTTCAACTTCTTCTACCGTTTGCTCATTGGCGATACGGTAGTTAATAAGGTCAGCAATCGTTCCTATCTTGATGTCATGCTCTTTTGCAAATATCTCAAGATCATCACGGCGCGCCATCGTACCATCAGCATTGATGATTTCTACAATCACGGCGGCTGGCTCAAGACCTGCCAATCGTGCCAAATCACACCCAGCTTCAGTGTGACCAGCGCGATGAAGGACGCCGCCATTTTGTGCCATGATCGGAAAAATATGTCCAGGCTGCACGATGTCTTCTGGTTTTGCTGAAGAAGAAACGGCCGCTTGAATGGTGCGCGCGCGATCAGCGGCAGAGATGCCAGTCGTGACCCCTTCAGCCGCTTCAATAGACACCGTAAAGTTGGTACTAAATTTGGCTTCGTTGCGATCAGACATCAGTGGCAACGCCAATTGTTGACAGCGGGCTTGCGATAAGGTCAGACAGACCAAGCCACGAGCATGGGTAATCATAAAATTAATGTCGTCAGGACGCACATGGGTCGCTGCCATGATGATATCGCCTTCATTCTCGCGGTCTTCGTCATCCATCAAGATGACCATTTTACCAGCACGAATGTCTTCGATAATCTCAGGAATCGTATGTAAACTCATAGTAAATCTCAATATTTTATTATTTATAAATCAGTGTGATTTGGAATATAAAAAGCTATCTGCCTATTGTAGCAGCAGATGGCAAAAAGCACTGTTATGGTTAAGCAAAATACGTTGTGGTTCGCGCAAGTAACTCTCGATATACATCAATCATTACTTGTCTCTACCACTATGGGGACATTTTAACGTTTTTTATCCTAGCGTGCTGCGTCATCTCTGAACTATATTGACTAGACTCTAAAAAATAGCCATCAGTTTTATCAATGATCATGGCGCTTGTTATTGATTGACTGTTATTAAATGACTATGTTGACTGTAGCAGCTTTCATTTATTGACCATGAGCAGCCCTTTCCATTTAGGTATCATTGCTGGCGGCTTGGTTTTTTAGCCAATCCATAAATTGTTTGCTGTGTTGCTCTCGTTGATTGTCCCCAAACTCATAAAAGCGGGTGCCCACTAAATTTTCAGGCAAGTAGCTTTGGGGATAATAATGGTTGGGATAATCGTGAGGGTAGATATAGCCTTGACCGTATCCTTGATTGCGCATCAACTTCGTTACACCATTACGCAGAGGTAAGGGAACGGGTGAGGCATCTTTTTCTGCCAAAGCCATCGCGGCATTAATGGCCTTATAAGTGCTATTACTTTTGGCGCTGGTGGCAAGATAAACCACCACTTGTCCCAAAATAATACGCGCCTCTGGCATACCGATGGATTGCACGCTGCGCAAGGCAGCATCGGCGAGAAGCAAGGCATTGGGATTGGCATTACCAATGTCTTCACTGGCCAAAATCACCAGACGCCGTGCAATAAAATCGGCAGGCTCACCGCCTACCAACATCCGAGCCATCCAATATAATGCCGCATCAGGATCAGAGCCGCGTACAGACTTTATCATGGCCGAAACGATATCGTAGTGCTGCTCACCATCTTTGTCATAACGCACTAAGGCAGTTTGTGCGACGCGGCTGACCAGTTCATCATTAATCACAAATGGGGTTTGGCTGGTGTCCGCCGTTTGGATAGCAAGCTCCAATACGTTCAAGGCTTTTCTTGCATCACCATGTGCCAATTGACTGATGGTCTCTTGGGCTTGCAGGTCAATGCTCATTTTTTGGAGTATGTTGTCTTCCGATAGTGCTCGCTGTAATACGGCGGTGATTTGCTCAGGTGTCAGTGGTTCTAAACGATAGACTTGGCAGCGTGACAACAGCGCATTATTGACACTAAAAGAAGGGTTTTCTGTGGTGGCACCTATCAAGGTTATATCGCCTGATTCTACCGCGCCCAATAGCGCATCTTGCTGGGCCTTATTAAAACGGTGAATCTCATCAATGAAAACCACAGGTGACTCAAAGCTGAGTGAGTCTTTGGTCTCCAATACTTCACGCAACTGTTTGACGCCCGTATTTAAAGCAGACAACGCATGAAATGGTCTACCAACTGCATCTGCCAATAGCATGGCAATGGTGGTTTTACCAATGCCCGCTTCACCATGCAAAATAATGGAGGGTAAATGACCCTGTTCTACCAAACGTCGCAGCGGCGCACCGTCTGCCAATAGATGCTCTTGACCGATAATGGCGTCAAGACTAGTTGGGCGCATACGCTGGGCAAGGGGAGTGTCAGCATGAAAATTAGACAATATAGAACTCTCTATGAAGGTGATAAAATATATAAAAATTATAAGGTCAGTGTGTAAGCGATAAATGGCATACAACGATGCGACAGTAATAGTTTTGGACACGAATCGTAAAAATGCGCTAACTTAGACGTATAAATTGATTGCTATTATATATGGTCAATCCTGAATAAAAAGAATACGGAGATTACAACGTGCTACGGTTATAAATGTCTCCCAGTCGCACTGTATTTATTTTATAGTGGATCGACAATAGGAATAGGCTAACGCATATTTACGTTAAGAAAAGTCAATCAAATGTACAGCTTATGTCCCCAACGCTTTATTTTTCCTATTTTTACCCTTATTAAAGATATATCGATACGCATAACTTTAATTAATTCACCCTCTTACTGAAACTATTAACTGTAAATGCATATAAAAAAGTAAATACCTATAATAAACAAGGTACGACGTCAATGAGGCTTCAACCAATGCTTAAGCGCTTATCGGATCGCCATTTACCTATCAAGATCAGGAGGCAGCACACGCGCTTGCTAACGGCTGGCGAAATAGCACTGGCGCGCTCGGTGTTTGGTGACAGTATTTGCCTAGATGCGGTTCAGCTAAAGACGGCTTGGTGGGTTCTAAGACACTATGCGGTCAGTCCTAATGGCAATATTTACTTTCATCCTGCCGATTGGATCGAAGATTTTAGCCTTGCTTCCCTCAGCAAACAGAGTTGGCTGATACATGAGTTGACTCATGTGTGGCAATTACAGCGCGGTTTAAAGGTGGTACGGGGTGCTGTTATCAATCGACGTTATGATTATGTACTGGTCACAGGTAAGTCATTTTTTAAATATGGTATCGAGCAGCAAGCACGTATGGTACAGGATTATTTTACTCGCCGTCAGCGTGGACAGGACTGTCGAGATTTAGAAGCTTGTATTCCCTTTTTAGCGGTTCAGTCAATGAATAAAACCACGTAGCTTAAGCAGCAATAACGATGACAATGTTAGTTTTTAATATTTGCCTTCATAAGGAAAAAGATGCTCATGTTTAAATTTTTGCCAGCAATGTCTGCAATTGATGAAAGCCAGAAGGCTGATGCAGGTATGGTTTATAACGATCAGCAAGCGAATGCTTCTTCATGGCAATCACCCACTTTACTCATGGCGGCATTGGCGGGCGCACTGTTCTTAACGGGATGTCAGCAATCTGACACACAGCCTGTGCCAGAAAATACTCAGCCTACTGAAAAAACCGCTGCTGAAGACAGCAAGCCTATGAAAAAGAGCGATTCGGCAGCCGCACGCATAGAGCAATTCCAACCAATATATGTTGTACAAGCGCAAAACTTACAGCGTCGCCTGCAAGCAGAGTATGAATCATTGCAAGCGGCGGATACTTCCGACAGTGAAAATTCTTTGTTGACGGACCCTGCTGCTGCCAGCAATGGCGCTGCTAATGATGCAAAAATAAATGCGAATACAGACAATAATATTGAACCTAGTGTGGCGCCAAATACTGCCATAGACAGCGAAACGGGATTGGCTACTGAAGAAGATATTAATACCAGTACAGAAGTCGGTGAGCGTGATTTAACTGTCTTAAAACGCATCAGTCTTGAACCGCGCAAACCCACCATGCTAACCGAAGATCAAATCATTGACCGCTATCAGCAAGTGATGGACGCGCTTTATCAGCCAGTGACCACGCCATTGACGGCGGAAGAAATAGACACGTTGATTGATGTAGCAACTTTGGTGCCGCAATTGTTTGAGCATGCTGAAATTGCTGGGCGCGTTAGCGCAAAAAGCCCTGCGCTGGCACGACTCATTATTCAGCATCAAGTTTGGGAGCAAATACAAGCTCAGCAAATCGTAGATATGCAGCAAATGAAAGTGGATCAACAAAAAGAGTTTGAAACGCTCATGAACAAATTTAATGATACGATTCAAGGATATGATGAGCAAATCGCTAAATATGAGCAGACCTTGAGACAATTTCAATAATCGATCAAGTTAAAAGAGTGGTGGCCATGCTGTTTATCCTTAAATAAAATCTATGACGTTTAAATGATAAAAGCAAAAAAAATCCCGCACACTGGCGGGATTTTTTATCGATAAAAATTATTTTTGCTTACGGTCTTCAACTTTCACAAAATCGCGACGCGTTTCACCCGTGTATAACTGACGTGGGCGACCGATTTTGAATGGTGCGCTGTGCATCTCTAACCAATGGCTGATCCAACCAGAGGTACGCGCTAGTGAGAAGATAACCGTGAACATTGACGTTGGGATACCGATGGCTTTTAGGATGATGCCAGAGTAAAAATCAACGTTTGGATATAGGTTACGCTCAACGAAGAACGGATCTTCCAAAGCGATCTTCTCAAGTGCCATGGCAAGCTCAAGCTTAGGATCGTTGATACCAAGGGCACCAAGGACTTCGTCACAAGTTTCTTTCATGACTTGTGCGCGTGGGTCAAAGTTTTTGTAAACACGGTGACCAAAGCCCATCAATTTCACTTCACGGCTTTTCACTTTTTCCATGAATTCAGGTACGTTTTCTACTGAACCGATTTCATCTAACATTTCAAGAACGGCTTCATTTGCGCCACCATGTGATGGTCCCCACAATGCTGCGATACCAGCAGCAATACAAGCGTAAGGGTTGGCACCCGTAGAGCCGGCCAAACGTACAGTAGACGTTGACGCATTTTGCTCATGGTCAGCATGCAAAGTAAAGATCTTGTCCATGGCGCGGGTGATGACATCATTAGGTTTGTAATCTACATCACCAGGCGTTGCAAACATCATGTACAAGAAGTTTTCTGCATAGTTGAAGTCGTTACGTGGATACATGAACGGTTCGCCTCGTGAGTATTTATAACTCATCGCAGCAAGCGTTGGCATTTTTGCAATCAGACGAATCGCAGTGATTTCACGATGCTCTTCGTTGCTTACGTCTAAATGCTCATGATAGAACGCTGATAACGCACCAACAACACCAACCATGATAGCCATTGGATGTGCATCACGGCGGAAGCCTTCAAAGAACTTACGCAGTTGATCATGAACACCCGTATGTTCGCGGATTTTTTTGAAGAAATCGGCTTTTTGCTCACTGTTAGGAAGATCACCATGGATCAACGCATAAGCCACTTCTAGATATTCTGCATTGTTTGCTAGCTGATCGATAGGGTAGCCACGATGTAATAGCTCGCCTTTACCACCATCAATGAAGGTAATTTTTGATTCGACAGGCGCTGTCGCCATAAAACCTGGATCATAAGTCCAGTAGCCAGCTTTTTGGAAGGCAGCAACCTCAATTACCGACGGGCCTAAAGTACCTTCAATAATAGGAAGTTGGTAATCCTTACCATCTACAGTCAATGTGGCTTGATTATCAGCCATAATTTAATCTCCATTTTTTTAGCTTGTTAGAATAAAATTATCTCGGACGCATACCCTCGCGTCGTCATTAGTCAAACAAGTAATTTGAACTTAGCTCATTTGATACGCAAGGTATATTAGCAGCAATTCTTTATGATTTGAAAAGACTTTTACCAACAGTACCCCTAATTGGCGCGGTGTAGACGTGTTTATTCACTGTAATTTTTGTATCAAAATATGTCTGCTTAGTTATTTTGCTTAAAAACTTCTTTTTTGGGACAGTAACTAAGACCCTATTATTATGGCAGTTTTTAGACTTTCTCAACGACAAAATAAGTAATTCTCAATAATTTTACGAGTCAAAAACAGACGGGGTATGAATAGCAGGTCAGTTAAATTGAAACCCAGTTTTGATAAAATGAGGCAATTCTCTATATTTGGTATTACTAATCCCTGTTTATTTGTTAACCCAATGTTCTTCTTTGACTATTTAGGGGATAAATTTGTAATTATTGCTCAGTCATTTTATAATTAGAGGAATTTAACTGGCACTAGCTTTGTGCGAATTGATAAGTGGTCATGATATAATATCGTTTAGAGTCTTCTCTATTGATACTTGGTTACGACTCAATGATGTCTTGATAGACAAGAATCGCCATTTGCGGTTCAAGCGTTCTTGTTAACTGTTCTATTTTTAAGTACTTATTTTAACTGCTTAGCACAAGGTTTGTATTGGTACAAGTAACAGAGCAGCGTTATTTTTATCGATATAAACAGTAAAAATAGACTAGTTAATCGATCTCACGTGTGTTTATTTCCATTGTCCTATATTAGATGGGTTGTTTTATAAATCTGTCAGTTTGACGAGCGATTTTAAACCGTTTATCAATGCCTTATACCAAATGATCGTCTCTTCATATTTAGCATAAACTAAACGAAGTCAGCTAGCTCTTCCTTACTTTATTCGTCTCGTGTGTTGCTCAGTGTTTAATACCATTTATGTTAAGCATGGATAGCATATACAGGAGTATAACCGCAAAAAGGATGCCCGCTGTGAAAAGCAACCGACCTATTGATCTGCCTTTAAGCCAAGTGATTAGTGTTAATCGCTCACCGATTGCAATCGCCTCAATTTTGCATCGTATCTCTGGTATTATTTTATTTTTACTGATTCCTGTCATGCTGTGGTTACTACAGAATTCTTTGGCGTCGCCTGAGAGTTTTGAGACCGTATTTGATAACGTACTTGTACGCTTTATCGCATGGATTTTTGTGGCCTCAATTGCTTATCACTTTGTGATGGGTATCAAGCATTTAATTGCTGATATGGGCAAGACTGAAGAGCTAAAATCTGGCCGTACTGCTGCGATGGTCAGTTTTGTGATTTCAGCGATTCTAATTGTCGCGTCATTTGTATGGGTGATGTTCTAATGATAAAAAATAACTCAGGAATCAAAAGTGCGACTGGTCTGACAGGATCAGGTTCTCGTGATTGGATAGTACAACGTATTAGTGCTGTCGTTTTGGCTGTTTATAGTGTGGTATTACTAGGATTCTTTTTGACTCATGGTAATGTCACTTTCATTGAATGGTCGTCATTTATGACAAGCCTTCCTATGCGCTTATTTAGCTTGGTGGCTGTACTGGCTTTAGCTGGTCACGCTTGGGTTGGCATGTGGACGGTATTCACCGATTACATTACGTCTGGCAAAATGGGCGAAAGCGCACCGAAACTACGTTTGGTATTACAGACTTTAATGATTATCGCCATCTTAGTGTTTCTATTTTGGGGCATCATGATTTTTTGGGGTACAGGCTTTAGCGCTGTTGCAGTGTGATTGCTCCGTTATTACCTTTTAATATCTATACATCATAACGAATGTCTGTCGCAAGATTATTTGCTACTAGCACATCAAAAAGTCATTCGTTATTAGCCAAAAATAGTCATAGCATTGGGCTGATGCTGGTTTGACCAAGGACTTAGAAAATAAAAAGCTAAGTCGATATGGGATAAACAAACATAGCCTAATATAACGATAGATATGCGAATTAAGTGGTCAAAGGTTGTTTGTAACATCCGCTTGAATAATGGTATGTATTGACCAAGTATGAAGATAATTAGTTTGGTAATTACATGATGTTCAAAATAGCCTTTTTATTTACTTTTAAGCATTAACAGGCATTAGGAAAACCGTAATGGCAACTAGACAAGATAACACCATTAGTAATATCAAGACTCTAAACTATGATGCAGTCATCGTTGGTGGTGGCGGCTCAGGTATGCGTGCTTCGCTACACTTGGCGGAAGCAGGCATGAAGGTTGCGGTCCTGACCAAAGTATTCCCAACTCGCTCGCATACAGTCGCAGCACAGGGTGGTATTGGTGCAAGTTTGGGCAACATGAGCAATGACAACTGGCACTTTCACTTCTATGATACCGTTAAGGGATCAGATTGGTTGGGTGACCAAGACGCTATCGAATATATGTGCCGTGAAGCGCCAAAAGTGGTTTATGAGCTTGAGCACATGGGCATGCCTTTCGACCGTAACGAAGATGGTACGATTTATCAGCGTCCGTTTGGTGGTCATACCTCAAACTATGGTGAAAAAGCCGTTCAACGTGCGTGTGCTGCAGCTGACCGTACTGGTCACGCGTTACTACATACGCTCTATCAGAAAAACCTAGAGCAAGGCACTGAATTCTTCATTGAGTGGATCGCACTTGATCTGATCAAAGACGAAGCGGGCAATATCAACGGCGTTGTGGCAATCGAGCAAGAGACAGGTACTGTGGCGGTCTTCCAGTCACCTATTACTGTCTTAGCGACAGGCGGTGCAGGTCGTATCTTTGCCGCGTCTACCAATGCTTACATTAATACTGGTGACGGTATTGGCATGGCAGTTCGTGCCGGTATTCCATTACAAGACATGGAATTCTGGCAGTTCCATCCAACTGGCGTTCACGGTGCTGGCGTACTATTGACCGAAGGTTGTCGCGGTGAAGGCGCTATCTTGCGTAACAAAGATGGCGAAGCGTTCATGGAGCGTTATGCGCCAACCGTAAAAGACTTGGCACCGCGTGATCTAGTATCACGTTCTATGGACCAAGAAATTAAAGAAGGCCGTGGTTGTGGTCCAAATGCCGATCATATCGTGATGGATATGACGCATTTAGGGGTAGAAACCATCATGAAGCGTCTACCGTCAGTATTTGAGATTGGTAAAAACTTTGCCAACGTCGATATCACTAAAGAGCCAATTCCAGTTATTCCAACCATTCACTACATGATGGGCGGCATTCCGACCACCATTCATGGTCAAGTCATTATGCCAGATCTAGAAGCAGGCACTGATGAAGACGGCTTATATGCCAAAGGCAATGTGGTTAAAGGTCTTTATGCTATCGGCGAATGCGCTTGCGTGAGTGTTCACGGTGCCAACCGTTTGGGTACTAACTCACTGCTAGATTTAGTAGTATTTGGTCGTGCGGCTGGTAAACACATTGTTGATGAATTCCATCATGCGGATCACAACTATAAGCCACTTGACCCTCGCGTTCTTGACTTTACAGTGCGTCGCCTAGACAAGCTACAACAGTCTACTGAAGGCTACAATGCACAAGACGTTGCTGATGAAATTCGTGCCATCATGCAAACACATGCAAGCGTATTCCGTACACAAGCTATGATGGATGAAGGGGTTGAGAAGATTTTGGCACTGGGTGATAAGATTGAAAAAATTCACTTGGGTGATAAATCACAAGTATTCAACACAGCACGTATTGAAGCGTTTGAAGTTGCGAACTTATATGAAGTGGCAAAAGCCACAATGATATCAGCCGCGAAGCGTCATGAAAGTCGCGGTGCGCATAGCGTATCTGATTATGATCGTCCAGAAGATGATGATTATGCACCAAATGGCCGTAATGACCATGAATGGATGAAGCATACTTTATGGTATTCTGAAGGCAATCGCGTTATTTATAAGCCAGTTCGCAAAGTTCCATTAACGGTTGACTATATCGAACCAAAAGTTCGTGTCTATTAATTCTAGAACACACTTTCGACGTATTAGAACCGTATAAACGTTTTATCCTTTATTAATTTATTAAAAGGTGACCGCCAGCTACATGCTCATGCCAGCACTATCCTGTTATTAACCAGTGCTCATATCGATTATGAGTACTGATCGACAGTTAGCGCCATTATGTTGCAATCTTTGTATGCCCGCCATCACCTATGTGTGGAGTTTAGCATTATGAGCCGAGGTACTCGCACCATCGAAATCTATCGCTACGATCCTGATGTGGACGCAGCACCGCGCATGCAGACCTATACGATTGAATTACTTGATTCAGATCGTATGTTGCTTGACGTGTTATTACGCCTAAAAAAGGAAGATGAAACAATCACCTTCCGTCGCTCTTGCCGTGAAGGTATTTGTGGTTCTGATGGCGTTAACATCAATGGTAAAAATGGTCTTGCGTGTCTAATTAATATGAACACACTGCCAGAAAAAGTCACCGTTCGCCCATTGCCTGGTCTACCAGTCGTTCGTGATCTTGTGGTAGATATGAACCAGTTCTATGAGCAATATGAAAAAGTACATCCGTACTTAATCAATGACCAGCCAGCACCACCGACGGAACGTCTACAGTCTCCTGAACAGCGTGAGAAATTAAACGGTCTATACGAATGTATCCTATGTGCTTGTTGTTCAACCAGCTGCCCATCATTCTGGTGGAATCCTGACAAGTTCCTAGGTCCATCAGCACTATTGCATGCCTATCGTTTTGTGGCAGACAGTCGTGATGCGGATACCCAAGCGCGTCTAGCGCGTTTAGACGATCCATTCAGTCTATTCCGTTGCCGCGGTATCATGAACTGCGTATCGGTTTGTCCAAAAGGCTTGAATCCAACTAAAGCGATTGGTCATCTACGCAGTATGCTTATTGATCAAGCAGGTTAATGCTTTGTTGATACGACGTTTTTTATATTTATAGTAAAAAAAACACCATCCAATCACTGGGTGGTGTTTTTTATTGAGTATATTCCAAAACCAGATATGGCATTAAGATAGATTATAGAAATGAAAATAACGTTAAGGTAGGTAGGTTAAGGTTGTACTTACAATACGTTGGTCGTATGTAAGAACACATGATATAAACGCGAGCAATCTATATAATTACTGTGAGAAAAACGCATTCACTAAGAGATATTGGGTAAGTTAAATGTTAGAATAGTGCATAAGTTTGCTAGTCGTCTGTTTAGACACGCATGATGATATCTATTACGAATTGTCTCGTTTGTATAGACTATAAAAACGTGACAATACACGGTGATATACAAAGAGTGATATACAAAGAGTGATATACAAAGAGTGATATACAAAGAGTGATATACAAAGAGTGATACTAGGTATTCATTACCTAAATGTTTAGTATTGAACAAACAAACTATGGCTCAAATACCAAGCATGTTATGATATGCAGCAATGTATGTCTGCCCGATAATAATAAATATTTCAGAAACGTCAAAGAATATTCGCGTCATTAGCGAATTTTTTGTTGGCTAAAATTGCCGAATATTCAGTCATACTTTGTTGTTAATACAGTTACTAACAAATTGGTTATGTCTGAAAAGAGTATATATAAATTAATGTTGTGGAACGAGCTAGATAAGAAAACTGCACGTTCACAAATAATTATTTTTTAATAGCAGTATTGAAATGATGACGGTTATTACTATTTAGCAGATCTTGTTATCGTAAATAATGCCCTCAGATTTTTATGACGATAAGTAGTTTTTATCGAATGATACTATTTTATCGTGCGGTACTATTTTATCGAACGATATTAGATGGTATCTGACACAGTGTCAAACTGGTCAATATACGACAGATTTCACAAGAATAAGCACGATTCCATTCATTTATCTATCAAAATAGACGATTATTATGAATAGTATAACTAAAGAAGCAGTGAGTCTCGACCATACAGAACTGGCTGCTGATAACGCCAGTTATGTAGAAGCGCTTTATGAGCAATATCTCAATGATCCTAGTAGCGTAGATCAAGATTGGCAAACGTATTTTGAACAATACAGATCGCCAAACGATGCACCGCATAACGCTATCAAAGATCAATTTTTATTGCTTGCCCGCAATCAAACCGCCAACAAAGGTAGTGCTCAAACTACCGATTCAAACGTCAATAATGCCTCTGACTGCGCTGATCCAAAGCAAATGGGTGTTCAGCAGCTGATTTCTGCTTATCGTCGTCGTGGTCATCGCCGTGCTAAGCTTGATCCATTAGATCTACATCCACGCGCAGAAGTGGAAGATTTGACCCTAGCTTACCATAACCTTTCAGAAGCGGATCTTGATACTGTATTCCCTACCAATGATTTGAATATTGGCAAAGATGAAGCCACATTACGTGAAATCATCGAGATCATGGAGCGCGTATACTGTCGCTACATCGGTATCGAATATATGCACGTAACCACTAGCAAAGAAAAACGCTGGATGGAACAGTATTTAGAAACCAATTTGGGTTACATCAAGTTTGATAAAGAAAAGCGTTTGTCTATTCTTGAGCGCCTAACAGCGGCTGAAGGTTTAGAAAAATATTTGGCGCGTAAATACACGGGCGTTAAGCGTTTCGGTTTAGAGGGTGGCGAAAGCTTTATCCCTGCTATCAATGAAATCATCCAACGTGCGGGTCATTATGGCACCAAAGAGATGGTTATTGGTATGGCCCACCGTGGGCGCCTAAACCTATTGGTGAATATTTTAGGTAAAAACCCAGCCGACTTGTTTGACGAATTTGATGGTAAAGTGCAGCCAGAAAAAGGCTCAGGTGACGTTAAATACCATAATGGTTTTTCATCGAATGTAATGACCCCAGGTGGTGAAGTACATTTGGCGTTGGCATTTAACCCATCGCATCTTGAAATCGTAGCCCCAGTATTACAAGGGTCAGTACGCGCACGTCAAGTTCGTCGTAACGATGAGCCTTTAATGGAGCATACCGATGGCAACTCAGTATTGCCAATCGTTATTCACGGTGATGCAGCGTTTGCTGGTCAAGGCGTGGTTCAAGAAACATTCCAAATGTCACAAACCCGTGCTTATACCACAGGCGGTACGGTACATATTGTTATCAACAACCAAGTTGGTTTTACTACCAGCCGTCAAGAAGATGCTCGTTCAACTGAGTATTGTACTGACGTTGCGAAGATGGTTCATGCGCCAATCTTACATGTAAACAGTGATGATCCTGAATCTGTCGTGTTCGCCGCTCAATTGGCATTGGACTATCGTCGCGAATTTGACAAAGACATTATTATTGACTTGTTCTGTTATCGCCGCAACGGCCATAACGAAGCAGATGAGCCTTCAGCCACGCAGCCACTGATGTATGCTGTGATTAAGAAGCTACCGACTGCACGTACTATCTATGCACAGAAACTTATCGAAGACGGTATCTTGAGTGCTGATGAAGAAAAACAGTATGAAGATGATTACCGTGAGTCGTTAGATCGTGGTGACTATGTTGCCAACTCATTAGTCAATGAGCCTAATGAAGCGCTATTTGTCGATTGGAAGCCTTATTTGGGTCATGATTTGGTCGACGAGTGGGATACCAGTGTTGATATTGAAAAGCTCAAAGCTTATGGACGCCGTATGGCTGAAATGCCAGAAGGCTATAAGCTACAACGCCAGGTTCAGAAGATGGTAGAGCAACGCTTAGCCATGCAAACGGGTGAAGAGCCATTGAACTGGGGTGCAGCTGAGACATTGGCTTATGCGTCATTAGTAGACAATGATGATGTATTGGTCCGTATTACTGGCGAAGATGTAGGCCGTGGTACGTTCTCACATCGTCATAGCGAAATTTATAATGTAAATGATGGCAGTATGTATGTGCCATTGGCTCATATGAGTGACACGCAAGCCCGTTTTGCTACTTATAACTCATTGTTATCAGAAGAAGCCGTCTTGGCTTTTGAATATGGTTATGCCACCACAGTACCGAACGCATTAATCGTTTGGGAAGCGCAGTTCGGCGATTTCGTCAATGGCGCACAGGTAGTGATTGATCAGTTTATCGCGAGTGGCGAAACCAAGTGGCAGCGTGTTTGTGGTCTAACTATGCTATTGCCGCATGGCTTTGAAGGTCAGGGTCCTGAGCATTCATCTGCACGTTTAGAGCGTTTCTTGCAGCTGTGTGCTGAAGACAATATGCAAGTAATTACGCCAACCACGCCAGCACAGATTTACCATGCGCTACGTCGTCAGGCTGTACGTCCAATTCGTAAACCATTGATTGTCATGTCACCGAAAAGTTTGTTACGCCATAAGTTGGCAACGTCGAACTTAGAAGAGCTTGCTAATGGTAAGTTTGAAACCGTATTGCCAGAGATGGACGATCACAATGCAGATAAAGTGACTCGTATGGTCTTATGTGGTGGCAAAGTATATTACGATTTGCTCGAACAACGCCGCGCTCTAGGATTAGAGCATGTTGCTATCGTTCGTATTGAGCAGCTTTATCCATTGCCAGAAAAGCGTTTGATTGCTGAGATTGAAAAGTATAGCAACTTGGCAGAAATCGTATGGACGCAAGAAGAGCCGCTTAACCAAGGCGCTTGGTATTATCTAGCACCGCATATGTTCCGTATTGTCGTACCGCACCCAACCAAGGCGAAAGTCATGGAGCCGGTGGCACGTCCTCCTAGTGCAGCACCTGCGACAGGCTCACCAAAAATCCATGCTCAGCAGCAGCAAGCGTTGATCGCTGGTGGCCTTGGCATAAGTGTTGATGAGTTATCTCAGTAACAGATTATATAATTGAAAGACTATACAAGATAAATGAATCAGGCGATAACAGGCAGCACAATGTAATCTTATTCAGCATAGTGCTGACTGCTTATCACGACTTAATAATAAGTATGAATATCCAAATCTAAGGAGTATATCGATGGCTGATATCAAAGCCCCCGTTTTTCCAGAATCGGTTGCCGATGGCACAATCGTTGAATGGCATGTTACTGAAGGTCAGCAAGTAAATCGTGATGATCTATTGGCCGAAATCGAAACCGATAAAGTCGTATTAGAAGTGGTAGCGCCTGATAATGGCGTTGTTACTAAAATCGTTAAACAAGTAGATGATACAGTATTGTCTGACGAGCTTATTGCTGAATTTGAAGCGGGTGCAAGCGCCAGTGCAGATTCTGCTCCAGCTGTAGATCCAGATCAACCAGCAGCACCAGTACAAGCAAAACAAGCAGCCGATGGTGGCGAGCCTGTACAAGTAACAGATAAAAAGAACGAAGATGATCATAAAGATCAAAGCCCAGCAGTTCGTAAAGCGGCAAAAGAAAGTGGCGTAGATCCTAAAGAAGTTGAAGGTAGTGGTCGCGGTGGCCGTGTTACCAAAACAGATATGGCAAACCCAACGTTGAAAGCAGACAGCAGCATTAAGTCTGACAGTGGCCGTCCAGTTGCTGAGTCAACAGGTGAGCGTACTGAAAAACGTGTCCCAATGACCCGTCTTCGTAAGACAGTTGCAAATCGTTTGCTAGCAGCGTCTCAAGAAACAGCCATGTTAACGACGTTTAACGAAGTCAATATGAAGCCGCTGATGGATATGCGTGCTAAGTATAAAGATCAATTTGAGAAGCGTCATGGCGTACGTTTAGGCTTTATGTCATTGTTCGTAAAAGCTGCGACAGAAGCACTCAAGCGCTTCCCAGCAGTAAACGCTTCACTAGATGGTGATGATATTGTTTATCATGGTTTTTATGATATCGGTGTTGCCGTATCATCAGATCGCGGTCTAGTCGTTCCAGTATTACGTGATACCGATCGCATGAGCATGGCAGATGTAGAGAGCCGTATCCGTGAACTTGGTGGCCTTGCTCAAAAAGGTAAGCTTGGTATTAGCGACATGACTGGTGGTACGTTCACGATCTCGAACGGCGGTGTATTTGGCTCATTGATGTCAACGCCTATTTTGAACCCACCCCAAACGGCTATCTTAGGTATGCATGCTATCAATGACCGTCCTATGGCTGTTGATGGTAAAGTTGAAATCTTACCAATGATGTATCTTGCGCTGTCTTATGACCATCGTATGATTGATGGTAAAGAAGCCGTGCAGTTCTTAGTAACGATCAAAGAGTTGGTTGAAGATCCAGCCATGTTACTACTAGACTTATAAGCTTCTAAGCTTGTATTGGCAAACGCTGATACAAGCTTTTTAACTTTAGTATAGATGTTGGGCAAGGTGGTCAATAATTTGTGTATCGATTGGTATGTTAAAGCAATCTGGTCATTATTATTGAGTACTTCTTATCAGCGAGTAAGAGCGTAATCTGCTGTCATAGTGTATTAACTATGATGAGAGTCAGGCTTTTATTCATTGATAACAAAGCCCGCAGTTTGAATAATACATAAACTTAGAATTGAAAAATAGGAACGTACTATGAAAGACAATTATGATCTAGTCGTCATCGGCGGCGGTCCTGGTGGTTATGAAGCCGCTATCCGTGCAGGCCAGTTGGGTATGAGCGTTGCTTGTATCGAAAAACGTGTTTATAAAGGTGAGCCTGCGCTTGGCGGTACTTGCCTGAATGTGGGTTGTATCCCATCAAAAGCCTTGCTTGATAGTTCGCATCGTTATGAAGCGACCAAACATGATCTACAAGAACATGGTATTACTACTGGCGACGTAGCCATTGATATCGAGCAAATGATTGCCCGTAAAGAAGGTATTGTTAAGCAATTAACAGGCGGTGTTGCTGCATTATTAAAAGGCAATGGTGTTGATTGGTTACAAGGTTGGGGCACACTGGTTGATGGCACGGGCACTGATAAAAAAGTGAAATTTACTGCGTTAGAAGATGATTCTGAAACTACTATTACTGCTAAAAACGTCATTCTTGCTGCAGGTTCTGTCCCTATCGATATCCCTGTTGCAAAAACTGACGGTGATCGCATTGTTGATTCTACTGGCGCTCTTGATTTCACAGAAGTTCCTAAGCGTTTAGGTGTTATTGGTGCTGGTGTTATCGGTCTTGAGCTAGGTTCAGTATGGCGTCGTCTAGGCGCTGAAGTAGTCGTTTATGAAGCGCTTCCAAGCTTCCTTGCCGCTGCTGACAAAGATATTGCTAAAGAAGCGGGTAAAATGCTGACGAAGCAAGGCCTTGATATCCGTGTGGATACCAAAGTAACCAATGCTGAAGTCAAAGGTGACCAAGTCGTTGTCACTAGCGAAAGCAAAGGTGAGTCATCTGAAGAAAGTTTCGATAAGCTTATCGTTTGTGTTGGACGTCGTGCCTACGCCGAAAAACTGCTCGGCGATGATAGCGGTATCACGTTGACTGAACGTGGTTTGATTGATGTCAATGATCAGTGCAAAACCAACCTTGATGGCGTTTATGCGATTGGTGACTTAGTACGTGGCCCTATGCTTGCGCATAAAGCGATGGAAGAAGGCATGATGGCGGTTGAGCGTATCCATGGCGAAAAAGCGCAAGTTAACTATGATACCATCATCAACGTTATCTATACGCATCCAGAAATCGCATGGGTTGGTTTGACTGAGCAAGAAGCTGAGGAAGCAGGCTATGAAGTTAAAACTGGCTCGTTCAATTTAGCGGCTAACGGCCGTGCATTGGCGCAAAGCGAAGCTCAAGGCTCTATCAAAGTCGTCGCAGATGCCAAAACAGATCGTCTATTAGGGATGCATGCTATTTCTGCGGGCGCGGGCGATATCGTCCATCAAGGCATGATCGCGATGGAGTTTGTCTCTAGTATCGAAGATTTACAGCTGATGACGTTTGCTCATCCAACCATTTCAGAAGCAGTGCATGAAGCTGCTCTGTCTGCTGATGGTCGTGCTATTCACGCCATTCAGCGTAAAAAGCGTAAGAAATAAGTAGTTATTTTCATAAGTACCGACTTATAACCTGATTGTGGCATCGCTAGCATAGCGGTTGCTACGATCATGAGTGCGTCAGACGGACGTCTAACAGTTATGTAGGGCGCACTTGTTTTCACTTTTTATTAATTGTAAAAAATAAAGGATACAATCAATGAATCTACATGAGTATCAAGCAAAAGAGCTATTAAAGAGCTACGGACTGCCTATTCAAGAAGGTATTATTGCCCACAACGGCGACGAAGCTGCCGCTGCTTTTGATAAGACACCAACTGACATTGCGGTTATCAAAGCACAGGTACATGCAGGTGGTCGTGGTAAAGCGGGTGGTGTGAAACTGGTTAAGACTCGTGAGGAAGCCAAGCAAGTTGCTGAGGAACTAATTGGTACCAACCTAGTAACGTTCCAAACCGATGCTGACGGTCAGCCAGTTAACTTTGTATTGGTTGCAGAAGATATGTATCCAGTACAAACTGAACTATATCTTGGTGCAGTGGTTGATCGTGCGACTCGTCGCGTGACTTTCATGGCATCTACTGAAGGTGGTGTGGATATTGAAGAAGTGGCTCACAACACGCCAGAAAAAATCTTCAAAGTAAATGTAGATCCATTAGTTGGCCTATTGCCTTTCCAAGCACGTGATGTTGCGTTCAAGCTAGGCCTAGAAGGCAAGCAAATCAATCAGTTCGTTAAATTGATGACTGGCGCTTATAAAGCATTTGTTGAAAATGACTTTGCTTTGATGGAAATCAACCCATTGGCCGTTCGTGAAAATGGCGAAATCGTTTGTGTTGATGGCAAAATCGGTATTGACTCAAACGCTTTATATCGTCTGCCAAAAATCGCAGCGCTACAAGACAAAACGCAAGAAAATGAGCGTGAGCTCAAAGCGGCTGAGTTTGATCTAAACTACGTTGCGCTGGAAGGTAACATCGGTTGTATGGTCAACGGCGCTGGTCTTGCAATGGCGACGATGGACATCATCAAATTGTACGGCGGCAAGCCTGCTAACTTCTTGGACGTTGGCGGCGGTGCAACCAAAGATCGCGTTGTTGAAGCGTTCAAAATCATCCTAGAAGACAGCAGTGTTGAAGGCGTTCTTATCAACATCTTTGGCGGTATCGTACGTTGTGACATGATTGCAGAAGCTATTATCGCTGCTATCAAAGAAGTTGACGTAAAAGTGCCAGTCGTTGTTCGTCTAGAAGGTAACAACGCTGAGAAAGGTGCACAGATCTTAGAAGAGTCTGGTTTGAAGCTTATTTCTGCTCAAGGCCTATCTGACGCTGCTCAAAAAATTGTCGATGCTGTTAAAGCCTAAGTCTTTAAACCTAAGTGTTTAGAGATAGACGCTTAAGCATAGTAGTCAAAGCGTGATAGCAGCTTGTTGATACAAAACAGACCATCAATATTGATCAGTCGACAAGTCAGCAAGTGGTTATCACAAGACAACCGAATACAAGGAAAACATAATGAGTGTATTAATCGATAAAGATACCAAAGTATTGGTACAAGGTTTTACTGGTAAAAATGGTACGTTCCATTCTGAGCAAGCCATCGAATACGGTACGAAAGTTGTTGGCGGTGTAACCCCTGGTAAAGGTGGTCAAACCCACCTAGGCCTACCAGTATTCAACACGATGAGTGAGGCGATGGAAGCCACTCAAGCGGATGCTTCTGTTATCTATGTACCAGCACCATTCGTACTTGACTCTATCATCGAAGCAATCGATGCAGGTGTTAAATTAATCGTTGTGATCACTGAAGGTGTTCCAACGCTTGATATGCTAAAAGCCAAGCGCTATCTTGAAGCAGCAGGCGACGTACGTCTTGTTGGTCCTAACTGCCCAGGTGTTATCACGCCAGGTCAGTGCAAAATTGGTATCATGCCAGGTCACATCCATCAGCCAGGTAAAGTGGGTATCATCTCACGCTCTGGTACATTGACTTATGAAGCCGTCGCGCAAACGACTAAGCTTGGTTTTGGTCAGTCAACTTGTATCGGTATCGGTGGTGATCCTATCCCTGGTATGAACCAGATTGATGCATTGAAATTGTTCGAAGCTGATCCACAAACTGAAGCGATTATCCTAATCGGTGAAATCGGTGGTACTGCTGAAGAAGAAGCAGCCGCTTACATCAAAGACCATGTCACTAAGCCAGTTGTTGGTTACATCGCTGGTGTTACTGCTCCTGAAGGTAAGCGTATGGGTCATGCTGGCGCTATTATCTCTGGTGGTCAAGGTACTGCTGAAGAAAAATTCAAAGCCTTTGAAGATGCTGGTATCGCATACACGCGCGACCCGTCTAAGCTTGGTGAAAAGTTGAAAGAAGTTACTGGCTGGTAATGTAGGCAAAAATCTACAGTCTAACTACTAAAATGGCATTGAAAAGAAATAAAGACACCCCTACAATGGGGTGTCTTTTTTTGTGGTGAAAGTAATATTATGAAGAATAAAATATTAGTCACCGGTGGTGCTGGGTATATAGGCTCTCATACTTGTATTGCCTTGCATGAAGCAGGTTACGATATTGTAGTGTACGACAACTTGTCAAATAGTAGTTGTGAAGCGATCAACCGTGTCTCTATCCTAACTGGAAAGCCGATTGAGTTTATCAAAGGCGATATCCGCGATACTGAGATGCTGAGACAAGTATTTTCCTCCAATTATTTCTTTGGCGTCATTCATTTTGCTGGTCTAAAATCGGTTGGAGAATCAGTCTCCAAACCCTTGCTATATTATAATAATAACATTAGCGGTACTATCAATCTGCTAGAAGTTATGGCGGAGTATGATGTTAAAAATATAGTATTCTCTTCCTCTGCCACCGTTTATGGCGATCCTGAAAAGCTACCTATCGATGAGAGTTCACCACGTTCTTGTACTAATCCTTACGGACAAAGTAAGCTTGCAGTTGAATATATATTAGAAGATTTAGCCATATCAGATGATAACTGGAATCTTATTTCTTTAAGATATTTTAATCCAGTAGGTGCGCACCCATCAGGGAAAATTGGTGAAGACCCTAACGATATTCCGAATAACTTGATGCCATATATTTCTCAGGTAGCAGTCGGCAAACTTGATAAACTCAATATTTTCGGTAACGACTATTCTACCGTAGATGGAACAGGTGTACGTGATTTTATTCATGTTAGCGATCTAGCACAAGGTCATGTAGCAGCACTAAATCACTTAGAACAACAAACCAGTTTAAATAAAAATCGTTCAGTAGGTTTTTTACCTATTAACTTAGGTACTGGAAGAGGAACCTCGGTCTTAGAGCTTGTCAACGCTTTTATTCAAGTTACAGGACAAGCTATTCCATATCAATTTGTAGGTCGCCGTGCAGGCGATGTTGCTAGCTGTTGCGCTAGTGCCTATAAAGCGAAAGTTTTATTAGGATGGGAGGCTAAGCTATCTATCACTGAAATGTGTCAGGATACATGGAATTGGCAAAGTAATAACCCGAATGGTTATAGAGTTAAAGATATTTAAGCTAAATTTGAAAAGCTTACTAAATAAAACATAGCTTTTATTGTATTCTATCATTAAAGGCTTGAGTTATTTGACTTTTGAAATAACTAACTAAATAACTAACTAAAGAGAGATTTTTGTGGAAAACATCTTTATCTACGCTGGAAGTAGATCTGCCAGACTTGCAGATTATATATTAATAAAGAATCCTAAATGGTTTCCAACTCAAGTTAAATATAATGTTGCTATAGGTAGGGCGATAAAGACTAATTGGGGGAGAAAAAGTGTCAGTCTTCTGGCTAAACAAATTGAAGAAAAAGGCTATCAGAATACGGATATAAACAGAGAACTAGGGACTCTATTAAAAAAATATGATACTGGTATTAACTTACTAGACAATAAGCTAGATATTGTCGATAGCAACTCAGTAAGTAACTTGTTCAAAATTCCAGAAATGATTAAATCAAATAAAGTATTTAATAGACTTCAAGAAGAGCAAATGAATTTTTATCAAATATCTTCTATACTGAACAGTGAGAATATAGAGGTAACAGATGAGTTTTTGGATGTGTGGCTAAGTAAATGTACGAAAGAAGATAAGAGATATTTGATAAATATTATTACCTATTTAGAAGAGGCTGTAAAACACAGTGATATAAATTATTTACGTTTGAGACTGTCTCAAGCTTATACTTTAGCTATGAACTTAGGTCAATCAAGGGATAGCTATTTTAAGTATACATTGTTTTATAAAACTACTCCTTCTATAAATTATGTAATAGGAAATAATAATAAATTATTCATCAATAAACTTTTTCAAAGAAATGACAGCCTTGTCGCGCATCCGTTATTAGATAATAAAGTAGCTACTAGGTTTTTTGAAAATCACTCCGAATTTATTCATAGTTATTATACCGATACTTGGAAAGAAGCTTTAAGCATTGATCATGAATTAAGGAAAACTTCTAAAAAAAGTACAGATATAAAAGAATTTAGATCCAATAAGAAAGTACTTTTTGTTACAGATGCTAACTGGAATTTTCTGACCACATTGATTTCAGAAATTGAGTCCTTACACACTGATATTGATGTTTATGATTATTCTTCTTTTTCTAAAATAATGAAGAGACAAGATAAAAATATTTATGCTAAGGTTTTATATTCTCCTCTATCTACTACATTGGAAGAGCATACAGTAAATAGAAACTATCTTAAAGAAATAGACCCAGTATTTTTTGAAAAGCTAGAAAATGCTGATATTGTATTTTGCGAATGGGGCAATGAGACAGCCGTATTTTTATCTAAGTTTGCACCTCCAAATACAAAGATAATTGTTAGAATACATAGTTACGAAGTATTCACTTTTTGGCATTTATTTATAAATTTAGGTGGAGTCGATGGTTTTATCTTTGTTGCCCCTCATATTAAAGATATTTTTCTAAAAAATGCATCTTCTATCCATTATGATCGTGAAATGAACAATCATATTGAAGTATTTCCTAACGTCAAAGATTACTCATCTATCACAACAGAAAAAGATAAAGAATCTGCTTTTACTTTAGGTCTTGCTGGTTTTAACAAAATTAATAAAGGTCTTATTAGAGCATTAGAAATATTCCAAAAGCTACATACAGAAGATAATAGGTGGAAGTTAAGGTTAGCAGGAGATCATTTTGTAACTGACTCACTGGATTATGGATATTGGAAGAATGTATGTGAACCTTATATTTTACATAACAACTTGCAAGAAGTAATTATATTTGATGGTTATCAAAATATTCCCCAATGGTTAAAAGGTATCGGCTTTATACTATCGGTAAGTGATAGGGAAGGTACACATGAAGCTTTAGTAGAAGGTGTATCTTCAGGATCTATTCCCTTAATCATAGATTGGGCAATGGTCAAAAAGTTTGGAGGTGTGAGTAAATTATACCCATTCCTTAAAGATTATATATTTGAAGATATAGAAGGATCAGATTTAATAAGTACTAAAAATTTACATCATTATTATAGTGCAGAGAGACTAGAGCTAAGTCAGAAAATGCAATCAATGCATGATCCTAAAAAAATATCTAAAAACATTTACGAATTTATGGGAAAAGTTTATGAAGCCTAAAATATTTACCTTATTAGGTAATAACACAACGTTAAATACTACTGGTGGGGACAAAATTAATGAAATAAGATTTTATACTGCACTCAGTAAGCATTTTGAAGTTTACTATAACGGGCAATTATTTAACCCTCATGCAAGAGATTATGGAATCAAAGATCTTCCAATTCAAATTCCTGAAGATAATTACGATCTTTACTACATTAGAGCAAATAACAGAATTCTTTATAATTGTCCAAGACCTAAAGTTGCTATGGGTATACCTTATAGTAGTTGGCTATATCATCATGTAGATGCAGTTATAACCACGACAGAAAGTTGGAAGCAGGCTATACTAAACTATAATGACTCTGCTTACTACAGAGAACTAGTCGGGGATTGGTATGGAAACAGTGAAAAGATAATTGTTCCAAAAAAAATTATAAATATACGTCAAACTATTGATTCTAACTTCATGGAAAAAATTGATGCAAATAGCCTAATGAGAAATAGAATATCATTTGGTCTGAAGCCAACGTTTGGTTTCTTCGGTAGTTTGGCAATGCAAATATTTCCAAATTTGGCTATTAAGGCTTTACAGAGAATGATTAGTAATGGTTATGAAATTAATATCATAGCGGCAGGTAAAAAATATCAAAATACTGTAATTCCTAACAAAGTTAATTACTTAGGGTATCTTCCCTATGAAAGTATACCTAATTATATACAAACTTGTACATGTCTGATTGCAAATGAAGGTGTTGAAACTGAGTACCTTGGTTCTGGGAAGGTCTTAGACGCAATTGCTGCTGGTATTCCAATCTTATCTTATAGAAGTGCAGTTAGAGAAGAACAGTTAGGGAAAGATTATTTAGGATTCTATAACTCAGAAGAAGAAGCTTATTTCATTGCTAAGTTTATATTAGAAAATCATTTCTTTAGAAATAAAATAGTAGAGCAACTCAAGCTTCGCTATGAAATGTTTTCAACTGAAAGCCAGGGAGATTATCTTTGCAAACAATTTTCCGATTTAATTATATAGTTCTTAGCTTAGGTAACTTAAATACAATCAATAGTTTAAAAAAGTTTTATGAATAGCTTTATATCATTTTTTATCAATTGATTATCCTATAGGTGATTTTTTATGAAGAAAAAATTTGCGCTGATTGGAGCTGCAGGCTACATAGCGCCACGTCACATGAAGGCGATTAAAGAGCTAGGCGGTACTTTAGTGGCAGCCTATGATAAGTCGGATTCAGTAGGCGTTATCGATAGTATTTCACCTGATTCTGAGTTTTTTACAGAGTTTGAGCGTTTTTCACACTATATATATCAGCTCCAAAGAGAAGAAAGTACTAGAGTAGATTATATTTCTATATGTTCTCCTAATTATTTGCATTTATCTCATATTACTCTTGCCTTGAGAATGGGTTGTGATGTTATATGCGAAAAACCTTTGGTATTGAGTGTAGATGACTTAAAAGAGATACAATTGGTAGAAAATGAGACTGGGAAACGTCTTTACAATATACTTCAGTTACGTTTACATAATGCTGTTATTTCTTTAAAGTCTAAAATTGATCAAGAGCTTTTGGAAAACCCTGAAAAAAGGTATGATTGCGAGATTCAATATATAACCTCTCGCGGGAAATGGTATCAAGAGAGTTGGAAAGGAGATGTAAATCAATCAGGGGGTATAGCGACAAATATTGGTGTACACTTCTTCGATCTTCTATATCATCTTTTTGGTGAACCTACTTATAATGAGAAAGATTTTCAAGGTTCTCATTCTTCAAAAGGTAAATTGAAGTTCAAGAATGCTGATGTTAATTGGTTTTTATCTGTAAATTCTGATGATTTACCTGAAGAAGTAAAAGGTGAACAACCTACTTTTCGTGCAATCAAGATTGGTGATGATTTAGTAGAATTTTCAAAAGGTTTTACTGATTTGCATACAATCAGTTATAAAGAAGTTCTAGAAGGTCGAGGTTTTGGTGCACAAGAAGCTGCTTGCTGCATTGAGATGACGGAATCAATTAGAAATCAGTAACTATTTATTAGATTATTTAAAGGTGTATTTTTTTTTATGAACAATACAATCCATCCGTCTGCCGTTATTCATGAGAACGTTATACTAGGAAATAATCTATATATTGGGCCCAACTGTACTATTGGTTTTCCAGCCGAATATAAAGAAGGGTTTGGTACGAAGCTAGATTATACAGTTGAGCTTAAAGATAATGTTGTTCTTACAGGTAATATTACTATAGATGCAGGTTCTCGCAGAAATACCGTTATTGGCGAAGGTTGCTTTATCATGAAAGCCGTATATATAGCTCATGATGTAATAGTTGGCAGAAACTCTATTCTATCAGCTCATACTTGTCTAGGTGGTCATGTAATGGTTGGCGAATTCGTGAATATAGGTATGGGTGCTATTGCCCATCCTCGTCAACGAATAGGTAGTTACGCGATGATCGGTATGGGAACTGTAATAACTAAGAAGGCTAAAATCTTACCAGGTGGTATTTATGCAGGAAATCCTTCCAAGAAGATAGGCATCAATCAAATAGGGTTAGAACGTAATAAAGTTGATAGTTTAACACTTAAACAGTTAATCGATAATTTCGAGAATAATGATGACAATTAATTTTATAGATTTAGAACGACAGCAACATAGGATAAAAAAAGAAGTAGATGAAGCGATCTCGCGCGTTCTGAAGTCCGGTCAATACATTATGGGTCAAGAATGTTTGGATTTAGAAAAGCAATTAGCTGAGTATACAGGTAGAAAGTATTGTATTAGCTGCGCAAATGGAACAGATGCGATTCGTATAGCACTAGTAGCGCTTGGTGTTGAAAAAGGGGATTTCGTACTTACTACTGACTTTACTTTCTTTGCAACTTCTGAGGTCATAGCAGAACTAGGTGCTGTACCTATCTTTGTCGATATTGATGAAACTTATAATATCTGCCCTTTAGATTTAGAAAAAAAGATACTAGAGCTGAAAAGTAATAACAAAAAATTGGCTGGTATTCTTAGTGTCGATCTCTTTGGACTTCCTGCTAATCATACTGAAATAGATAAATTAGCAGTAACTTATGGATTGTGGCATATTGAAGATGCTGCACAAGGCTTTGGGGGCAAACTAAATACTAGTAGAGCTTGTAGTTTTGGAAATATAAGTACCACTAGCTTTTTCCCTGCCAAACCCTTGGGTTGTTATGGCGATGGAGGTGCTATATTTACAGATAGCTTAGAAGTAGCAGAATACATCAGATCACTACGAGTACATGGTAAAGGATCGCATAAATACGAAAACGTTAATATCGGATATAATAGTAGACTTGATACCATCCAAGCTGCAATTCTACTCGAAAAACTAAAAATATTTGATAGTGAGGTTTTAAGGAAGAATGAAGTAGCAGCTATGTATACATCTACTTTGAAAAAAATATCTGAAATTAATGTGCCAGTAGTTCCAGAGGGTTATGGTAGTAGTTGGGCACAATATACTCTAAGGGTAGAAAGAAGAGAAGAGCTGATGTCTTATTTAAAAGCCCAAGGTATTCCAACCACCGTGTACTATCCTAAGACGATGAGTCAAACTAAAGCGTTAAATTTATTTTCTGAATACCAGATTGGAGAACTAAAAAATTCTGTAAAATTTGCTCAATCGGTATTAAGTCTTCCCATGCATGCTTACTTAACTGATAACGAAGTTAACTACATCTGTGAAAAGATATTAAAATTTTATAGTCGTTAAAAATCACACTCAGTTAAATTCTTTTGAGCTAAGGTTTATAACTATCTTCAAAATAATGTTGCTACACTTAGGTAGAAAAAATATTAAAATTTTTGAGTCTTTCTGATAGAAACTTTTATGTAAAAGCATAAAGGTCAATTAATAAGTAGAAACACAGCAGGCTATATTTACATGTTGATTGAAGAAATAAATTTTGATTCCATTATTCATCTTATTAAAGGTGAGCACACAGCACCAATTATTAGAGATTTTTCTGAGTACTTTTCCGATTTTAACCTAGAACGTGTTTTACTTGTTACTGACGAAAAAATAGAAACAGATGTACGAGTACTTAATCAGTTGGTAGCATTACGGGAAAAAACTGAAGACATAACTATTTTAAGAGTAATACCAAATAATCATTATACTTCTATTCAAAAAAATAATATCTTAAAAAGTCTTTATTTAGAATCTTTAAAGAAAATTCTATATTTTCCATGGTTTTTTATATTAGTTATGATGCATCATCCACGTTTAAATTTCAGAACTAAGGCGAAACAAGGAATTTATAACGATCATAGCTACTTTTTATCAGAGAAAATTGATACTTCAGGCTATACTTGCGTAATTTGTAATAACTTAATATCTGCAAGTATTGTAGATTCTCATGATCAAGTTGAATATATATATGACATTCATGAGCTTGAGGTTTTTAGAAATAGGAATAAACCATCAATACAAAGATCTTTTTATATATATCTTAATGAGATGCAAGAGTTAAATAATAAAAAGAATATAATTACTATTAGTAGCCATCTTGCTAAAACTTTGTCTAATATGTACTGTTATAAACCTTATAAAATAAACTGCATTTATAACCGAAACTTCAGTAGTCCAAAAGTTTTGTTTAACGAGAATTCTAATGTAGATAACTATTTATTGATATATGTAGGTAACGTATCATTGGACCGAGGTCTTGAAGACATAGTTAGACTTTCTTTCGAATATGATATATTAATTATCGCATGTAATTATAAAGAAGAAGCTATTAATTATTTAGAACAAAATAGTGACTTGAACCGTCTTAAAATATTTAAAGGAATGGACTATCAGGATATACTATCCGAAAGTATTCAACAATATCGATATCCCTTCTTTTTAATTCTAATAAATCCAAATCACCCTAGTTATAGATACGCATTACCTAATAAGTTTTTTCAATCTCAAGCTATTGGATGTCCTATTATTGCATACGAAAAAACCTATCTAGCAGATATAATTTTGGAGTTTAAATGTGGGCTAATTTTTTCTGATAAAACTGATGTAAATTTTTTGAATAATATTAGTGAAGAAATTTATGTTAGTATGAAAACATCTATGAAAATAGATATAGAAAAAGCTATAGTTTGTAAGAAATTATAGTCAGAAATATTCTTTACGATCATAATTATTGATTGTTTCTAAAAAAGAAATAATTATAAATGTAAAAAAATTAGATTATAGGCAAGAGCACTTTGTGATACTCTTACCTATAAAGTAATAATTTAATTACAAGCGCCAGTCTGGATTTACTAATGTGCCCTTGACGTCGATGACTACTTTAGGCCTAGTACAGAAGCTATCTATTTTTTTGTCTTCATCGATGAATTCTGAATGGTTAACAGCTACAATAACAGCGTCAAAACTATTTTGTTCAATAGCTTTATAGTCCACACACTCAACATTTAGATTATTCCAGTCTTCTTCAGTAACCCAAGGATCTGAATAAGTCATTTTTACGCCGTATTTTTCAAGCTCACTACCAATATCTGTAACTTTGGTATTTCTTACGTCAGGACAGTTTTCTTTAAAGGTAACTCCTAAAAGTAAAATACGAGCATCTTTAATGTTCTTTCCGTATGAGATAAGCTTCTTGATAGTCTGTTCAGCAACAAACTTACTCATAGAGTTGTTAATTGCACGGGAAGTCAAAATCAAATTAGGGTTGAGCCCCAAAGATGACGCTTTGTGAGCCAAATAATAAGGATCTACACCAATACAATGTCCACCTACTAAGCCAGGCATAAGCTTGATGAAGTTCCACTTAGTAGCGGCAGCCTCAATTACTTCATGGGTATCGATACCAACTTCGTTAAAAATAAGAGCCAGCTCGTTTATCAAAGCAATATTGACATCGCGCTGGGTGTTTTCGATCACCTTAGAAGCTTCAGCAACTTTTATTGAAGAAGCTTTAAATGTGCCAGCAGTGATAACTGAGCCATAAAGTTCATCTACCACATCTGTGTAGTAAGCGTTTGAACCTGACGTTACTTTTAAAATATTTTCCACAGTACGGAGTTTGTCACCTGGATTGATACGTTCTGGAGAGTAGCCTACACCAAAGTCTTTATTTAATTTCAAACCAGATTCCTCTAATTCTGGAATGCAAACTTCTTCTGTAGCACCTGGATATACCGTGGATTCATATATAACAATATCATCTTTTTTGAGAATATTACTTAGCATCTGTGAAGCTTTAACCAATGGTGATAAGTCAGGTAAGTTATTATCATCAATTGGTGTTGGTACCGTAATAATGAAAACATTCGCTGTGGCTAACTCACTAGTATCAGAAATAAAATTAAGGCGAGAGATATTCTGTAAATATTCACTAGTCACTTCGCGAGTTTTATCAATATTATTGGATAACTCATTGATACGGGTTGTATTTATATCGAAGCCTATAACATCATATTGTTTTGCAAACGCACAAGCTAGTGGTAGACCTACATAGCCTAACCCTATGATCGCGATCTTTTTGGAATTCATTGAATGGCCTTTTGACATGAACTAATGAGATATTAATATTAACTACGAAGTAGTAGCTGTAAAATTGTAAGCATAATAGCAGATATAAAATAACTGAGAAAGTGACGGTGTGTTTGATTTTATATGACTAGTACATAGGTGGGTGTAAAAAGGCCTTCCTAATACCGTAACTTCTTTACCTCTTAACAAAGCTTCAAACCCGCCCAGAGAAGTAATCGTGTAGACATGATCTACGGTCTCTAAAGCATCTACCAAATGAATAGATTGGGTAAGGACTAGACAATCCAATTCAGTAAGAGTGTCGATGATAGAAGGGTCATTGAGTGTCATTGGATGCGGTTTGACGATAATTTGATCGTTAGGATTTTCTGCTACTGCTTTATTAACCACATCTAGCAATGTAATATCAATGCCGCCACCATATTTCAATGAGTCATCATATGGTACTTGCCCTAATATTAAGATACGTTTCTTATTCTTAATACCATATATTGGTACGACATCGACATAAGGTTGATGATTATATTTGCTCACACGCTTTGACACATAATAATCAAGCATCTCCTGTGCTAATGTCTCATCATAGCCATCCTGTTCGAAGTCAAAATTAGCAATCAGATTGGTCAGATCGTTGGGACGAGTGGTATCAAAATAGGGCGCTTGACTGTCTATCATGATAGATAATGGAGGAGCGCTACTCTCATCATAAGGCCCTGAGCGAATAAAGCCATCTTCTAAAAAGAAGATATCCAGTTCTTGCTCACGTATATAATCAATGAAAAAATCAGGCGCTTTGTAACCCCAAATATATACAACAGGATTTACGCGTTTGATAAAAGGTTTGAGCCATTGTTGAAAATAGTTTTCATCAAAATGGCGCTGTATTTGTATGTGCGACAATTCTAATATCCAATTTCCAACGTTATCTTTCCATGGCAACATGCCGATAACCAAAGCCAAGCGCTGGTGCGGTTGCCAGTAGTGTCTGCAATAACCTGATAATAGAGGTAGAATATAAGAGTTGAAGTTCATAGTAGGCTTAATGAGCTAAGTTAGTAACAGACAACCGAAGACACATAAATGATATACCCAGAGAATACATCTAAGTTATACACTTGGGTTACTTAAAATTTATTGAGTTATAATTCTCTAATGATACTTTATAATCACCTTAACTTCACTTTTCTCTTTAACACAGCCCAAATAATATGAAAAAAATAACCCACGCTGTCATTCCCGTCGCAGGTTTTGGTACGCGCATGCTGCCCTTGTCTAAGTCTGTACCAAAAGAGCTACTACCTCTTGGTAATCGGCCCGCCATTCATTATGTTGTCGAAGAGGCGATTGCCGCTGGTATTAAGCACATTGTTTTGGTTGGTCACGCCCAAAAGAGCGCGATCGAAAACTATTTTGATATTAATGCTGAGCTAGACACTCAATTGCGTCATAAAGGCAAGAATGAGCTGGCAGATAGCTTAAACTGGTTACCAGCTGACGTGACGGTGTCAATGATACGTCAGGGGAAGGCATTGGGCTTAGGTCACGCCGTACTTGCTGCTCGTCCTATCATTGGTGAGCACGATTTTGCTGTATTATTGCCTGATGTGGTGCTGGATCCATTTATGACCGACGCTGCTACCGATAATTTGGCTTTTATGCTTGATGCGTTTGTTAAAGACAACCATTCACAAATCCTCGTAAATACAGTGGCCGATGAGGATGTCCATAAGTATGGTATTGCTCAATTGAATGAAGAGCAAAGTGATAATAGTAAAGTAGATGATACGAACGTGAATACTAGCTTTGGGGTTGCAGGTTTTGTAGAAAAACCCAGTTTGGCAGAAGCACCTTCAAAACTTGCCGTCGTAGGTCGCTATGTATTTAGCAATAGAATCTTTGATTATTTGGCTAATACGACTGCCTCAGTGGGTGGCGAGATACAGCTAACCGATGCCATCGATGCACTGATTAGTGAGTATGGAGTTAATGTAACCACCATGCGTGGCGATAGTTATGATGCAGGCGACATGCACTCTTACATGCAAGCATTTATCTATTTTGCCGAGCAGCAATTAGCAGATGATGAATAGCTGATGGCAGAGATTAGCAAGGATAGAGCGTATAGTAGTGCTCGACATTCTACCTACTGGCAACAACTGCAAATGTTGGCCACGCAAGAATGGTCGTTGTCTACGTTATTTGCGCAAGATGCTGACCGTGCCGCACACTTTAGTACGCGAGCTGATGCACTGTACATGGATTACAGCAAGCAGTGTCTCGATGAGGAAGTGCTGGTAAACCTTTTAAAACTGGCAAAAAGTTGCGAGTTATCCGCTCGAATTGAAGCACTCATGCAAGGTGCTATGGTCAATACCAGTGAGCAACGTGCAGCTTTACATACAGCGCTGCGTTTACCGTCTACATCAACCTTAAAGACGGGTGAACAGGATGTAGTCGCCGATGTGCATCATAGTCTGGCACAAGTTGCAAAACTATCAGAGCGAGTCCGTCAAGGGACATGGCGTGGGTTTTCAGGAAAGGCCATTACCGATGTAGTCAATATTGGCGTCGGCGGCTCTGATTTGGGTCCACTGATGGCGACAACAGCACTAGATGAGTGGGCAGATACAGAGGTTGAAGTACACTTCGTTTCTAACATGGATGGCACTCAGCTTGACAACTTACTAAAACATTTGAATCCTGAAACGACCTTATTTATTATCTCGTCCAAGTCCTTTAGTACAGTTGATACTTTATCAAATGCCAAAACGGCATTATCTTGGTTACTTGCTACTGCCAAATTGCGCGCTGGTACTGAAGACAGTGTGTTGCGCCGACATTTTATTGGTATTTCCGCCAATAGTGAGAAAATGAATGCATGGGGCATCCATCCCGAGCATCAACTACAGCTTTGGGAATGGGTTGGTGGCCGCTTTTCTTTATGGTCAGCGATTGGATTGGCGATTGCCATTCGTATTGGTATGTCTCAATTTCAGGCGCTATTAAGCGGCGCTCATAGTATGGATGAGCATTTTGCGCAGGCAGATTTTGCCGAAAACTTGCCAGTACTGTTGGGTTTGTTGGCAGTTTGGAATAGTACTTTTTTACGAGTGAATGCGCATACGGTATTGCCTTACGATGGTCGTTTAATCTATTTGCCAAGTTACTTAACCCAGCTTGAGATGGAGAGTAATGGTAAATCGGTGACCCAGCACGGCGACCGTATTGATTATAATACGTGTCCAATTTTATGGGGCGAGATTGGTTCGAATGCCCAGCATGCGTTTTATCAGTTGCTTCATCAAGGCACGCAGCAGGTCTCTTGTGACTTTATCGCCTGTGTGCGTCGTTATAGTACCGAGGTAAAAAATGCCTCATTACAGCAGCAGCACGACTTGTCTTTGGCCAATTGTTTGGCACAAAGCCGAGTCCTAGCCTTTGGTAATACAGCCGTTGCAAATATCGCGAATACTAAAGCGGATGTTGAGGCGGACAAATACAAGTATTATCGAGGCAATCAGCCTTCAACCACATTATTGATTGATGAGCTGACCCCGCATAGCTTGGGAGCTTTGATTGCCCTTTATGAGCACAAAGTTTATGTCATGGCCAGTATTTGGGACATCAATCCATTTGATCAGTGGGGGGTTGAGATGGGCAAGCAAATGGCAGAATCTGTACATGCTGCTATGGAGCAGGGCACAGGAGGTCAGTTCGACTCCTCGACTGACCAATTACTACAGCACATTAGACAGCTATCTCAATAACTGCCAATATCTCAACCATGCTATAGGGTATCCTTATGAGCGCTGACGTAAGTCATAATCACCATTATCAGTACGCACCCAGTCTATCGAATGAATCTGACGTTTGTGTGCTTGTCGGCCATAGTATTGAAGCCATCACCAGTGCGGTCGTGCTTGCCAGTTTAGGCCAGCGCGTTCACTTATATGCAGATTTGGATATATTGTCACAGCAATTACATCAATATGGCTTTGAGCATCATTTGCACGCGCTGTGGCAGATGTATGAGCAGCAGCAAATGATTGTTAGCCAAGCGTTACCAAGTAGTGCTGATACGCTCATACAAGGCTATGAAAAAACAAACTGTGCTGATAGTGATAATATCGACAACGACAATCCTAATACTCACCCCCCAACAGCCGCACTATACTGGTTATTTTTAAACAGTATGAGAACGAGCTGGACAGAAGATCACTGGATTACCGCCTTTAATCACAGCAATCGCCAAGCATTGCCTTTGATCATGAGTGGCATTGAGCAATTGGGAGATGTATCAGCGCTTGCTCAACGTTTACAGCGGGCTTGGGTGTATTACGTACCCTTTGTCTTTTTAAAAGATGGGGACGCCTACAACTCGATGTTAAACCCGTCATTATGGTTGCTTGGTGAAAAGACGGTAAACAGTAGCAATCATTTACAGGCACTAAAGCCTTTGATGCAGCAGGCACGCGCCACGCATCATGCTGATATCGCAACGATAGAGTTTGCACGTAGTAGCATCATGGCAATGCTTGCGACAAGGGTGAGCTTTATGAATGAGATGTCACGCTTGGCAGACAGCCAACAGGTCGATATCAAACAGGTGAGTCATATCATGGGGCTAGATGAGCGGGTGGGCAGTAGTTATCTGCAAGCTGGCTGGGGGTTTGGTGGTAATACGTTACCAGCAGAGCTATCTAAGCTACAGCAGTCGAGTCAGGCGCACAGTTTGGAGATGCCATTATTAGAGTCTATTATTCATATCAATGAAGATCAAAAAGAGCTGATATTTCGCAAGTTTTGGCAGTATTTTGATGGATTTATTGATAATAGAACCGTGATGATTTGGGGCGGGAGTTACAAGTCTGGCTCAGGACGTACGGCAGGTTCAGCCATTCACCCGTTATTAGACTTATTATGGTCTTATAATATTCGAACTCTTATTTATAGCGACAAAGCCCAACCTGAATTGGTCTCACTTTATAATCAGCAACCCCTATTTAAATTGATTGCCAGTCCTTATCATCAGATGAATGAAGCTCAGGCAATTTTTATCATTAGCTGGTCACCCCGAGACGAGCTTGATATTGTCAAAATCAATCAGCAAGCAATGCCTGTATTTGATGCACAAAATGCCCTGACACGCACCCAAATTCAGCAGTTAGTGGGCGACTATAGAGGTATTGGTCGCTCCAACTAACCGTTTTATTTGAATGTTGTTTTCATTAAAAAAGGCTCGCTAATATATATTAGTGAGCCTTTTTTTATCTTCAAATATACATGGTCTTTTAATAACCTTAAGCTGGTACGGCACCTTGCAGTGCCAACCATTGCTGGATTTCTTGAATCTTGGTGGCCAATAACGCCGCATCACCACGACTTTCGATATTCAATCGAATGAGTGGTTCGGTATTGGACGCTCGTAAGTTAAAACGCCATTCGCCAAAGTTAAGGCTTAAACCATCGAGGGTAGATTTGGTTGGTTGTTGAGTGCTAAATTTTTCTTCAATCGCCTGAATAATGGTTGGCGCATCGAGGGTGGTCAGGTGAAAGTTTTGTTCACCTGAGCTTGGATACTCCTGTATGTAGCCTGTGACCAATTCGGACAAAGTCTTACTCGTGATGGACAATAGCTCAATGGTCAACAGCCATAGAATCATGCCACTATCGCAATAGAAAAAATCGCGAAAATAATGATGCGCCGACATCTCGCCGCCATAGACAGCGCCAGAGTCACGCATGACTTGCTTGATAAAGGAGTGACCAGACTTACTGATCACGGCTTTGCCATTATGCTGTTCTATTACCGCTTCAGTGTTATATATTACGCGCGGGTCGTAGACAATGGCTTCGTTTGGATATTTGTTTAAAAATGCTTGCGCCAGCATACCCACTACGTAGCTGCCATCAATAAACTTGCCATGTTCATCAAATAAGAAGCAGCGATCAAAATCACCATCAAAGGCAATACCAAGATCGGCTTTGTTCGTTAGCACCGCTTGCTGAGTTGCGACTCTATTGGCTTCAATCATTGGATTGGGGATGCCATTTGGAAAACTACCATCAGGCTCATGGTGGAGTTTAATGACTTCGATTGGCGCACCAGCTTGGATCAATTTATCAATCAATAAATCCACAACAGGGCCGGCACTGCCATTGCCTGAATTGATCACCAGTTTGAGGGGTTTGAGTTTATCGGTATCGATAAAAGTCATCACATGGTTGATATAAGCGCTTTTATCGGTTAATAATTGCAATTTACCTGGTGAGATGTTGGTGGCAAACTCTCCTGATTCGGCCAATGCTTGAATCTCTGCCAAACCATCATCCGCGCTGATGGGTTTTGACTGATCTTTCACCAATTTTAAGCCATTGTAATTAATCGGGTTGTGACTGGCAGTCACTTCAATACCACCTAGCGCCTGATAATGGCTGGTAGCAAAATATACTTCTTCTGTCCCTGTCATACCTAAGTCGATGACATCAGCGCCAGCATCTAGCATACCTTTGATAACTGCTTGTTTGAGTTGTTCACTTGAATGGCGGATGTCACTACCGATGACAATAGCAGGCTGTAGTGTTGCCATATCGCTACTTTGACTGTCAGAGACTGTGTGATAGCGCTGATATAAAATTTGTGCAAAGGCACGGCCGATACGATAAGCAATGTCTTCATCAAGAGTAACACCAAGCTCGCCACGAATATCATAAGCCTTAAATGAATTGATCGTTATAGGATTGAATTCAGTTGCTGGTTGATAGCTGGTGGTCGCAGAAGTGGACATAGTAATAAAATTCCTTGCGCGTGAGTAGTGATAGAATGAAGAAGTAAGAGACACAATTATAAGTCAATCAGTGTTCAATGATACACTAACATTGGCGCATGTCCTCACTCTAATCGAGAGTTATCTGACAAGATTAAAAATAAGGACATGCCCTAATAATCCGAAAAAACGTTAAGCATATAAGAGCCTCCTTTATGACGACTTTAAACAATAAAATCGTAGCGCCAACACCAGTACAAGGTACGCCTGCCGGCAGTGGGCAGCTTGAAGATCTTTTGGCGCTCATGGCAAGACTGCGGGCCGACTGTCCGTGGGACAAAAAGCAAACCAATCACAGTTTAATTCCTTATGCGATTGAAGAAGCGTATGAGTTGGGCGAGGCCGTACAAAGTGAGGACGATGAAGACATCAAAGGTGAGCTTGGGGATGTGCTATTACAAGTGGTATTTCATTGCCAGATGTATGCAGAGCAAGGTCGCTTCGATATGAGTGATGTCATTACCACCTTACAAGAAAAGCTGGTTCGACGCCATCCCCATGTTTTTGAAGCCGAAACGCTCAAAGATGATGCAGCCGTCAAAGAGCGCTGGGATGAGATTAAGGCTGAGGAAAATCAGGCACGCGAGGCGCGAGGTAAACCACCGCGCCGTTTAGATGCTATCAAAGCAGGCAGTGCCTTGATGCAAGCTCAAGATGTACAAAAACAAGCATCAAAACTTGGCTTTGATTGGGACGGTATCAGTGGAGCCTTTGACAAGTTGGAAGAAGAGATTGATGAGCTAAAGGCTGAGCTGACGAACAAATCCAAAGCGGAGATTAAGGCCAATATTAGGGACATAGAAAAAGAGCTTGGCGATTGTATGTTTGCGCTAGTCAATGTCACGCGTAAGCTCAATCTGGATGCAGAGACGGCAACGCTCACTTGTGTGCATAAATTTAAATCGCGCTTCGGTTATATCGAAGAGCAGTTGGCAGCGGTTGGCAAACGCTTCGAGGAAAGCGATATCACAGAGATGGATGCACTATGGGATGCGGCCAAACGCCATGAACGTTTATAGCAAAAACGTGTTTATAAGTTGGATAGTCCATGCTGGTGGCTGTTTATTATTGGCGCTACTTGCGCTTAATAATGCCAGTGCAGCTCCGTGTTTTGACAATCCACAGCGCGCTTATGAGTATTTATTGGCACAAGAAAAATCAGCCATACAAGCCCGTGATCAAAAAATAATTGATATCAATCGTGCCAGTGAAGGTGAGCTTACGTCTCTTCATGGCATTGGCAGCAGCAAGGCACAAGCCATCATTTTGTACCGTGACATGTTTGGTGATTTCAAAACCGTAGATGAATTGGCAAAGGTCAAAGGGATTGGTGCAAAAACCATTGAGAAAAACCGAGCGCGTTTGAGAGTATAGAAAACAGTGCCATATTTTGGATTAATTAACCTTAATATTGACAAAATAGCACGTAAGTAAGTGTCATAACACACCTACCACTCACAAAATTTGTTAAACTAGTGGGTACATCCGCCTGATAAACGCTTCGTTTGTCAAGGGTGGTTAAAGAATACCGGCGAGGAGTAGATGCATGGCCGAGCGTGCCGCCAAGCAGTTAGAACTGAATAAATCTGAATTACCCAATTCCATTACTGAAGTGATTGCGACATTGACCCGCGCTGGGTTTGATGCCTATATCGTCGGTGGTGGTGTGCGCGATACCTTATTAGGCCTGCGTCCAAAAGACTTTGACGCTGTGACTGATGCCAAGCCGCATGAAATCAAAGATGTATTTGGTAAGCGTTGCCGCATTATTGGTCGCCGTTTCCAATTGGCTCATGTGTACTCAGGACGAGAGTTAATTGAAGTGGCAACTTTCCGTGGTCCACCAACAAGTGACGCCAATACCAATCGAGATGGTATGATCCTGCGTGACAATGTGTGGGGCGACATCAAGCAAGATTTTTCTCGCCGTGATTTTTCTATTAATGCCCTTTATTATCAGCCGCTCAAAGGCATCGTCCACGATTTTTGCGGTGCACTTGAAGACATTGATAATAGGATTATTCGCCTATTGGGTGATGCGCCCGTTCGCATTGAAGAAGATCCAGTACGATTGTTGCGTGCCTTACGTTTTAAGGCAAAACTGGGCTTCGAATTTGACGACGCGTTGGCTGCGCAATTTCATGATGGCAATTGGACCTTACTTGAGCAAATATCACCGCACCGTCTTTACGATGAGACGCAAAAAATGTTTACAGGTGGCTACTTGGTGCCCTTGCTGCCGTTGTTGTTTGAGTCAGGAGCAATTGATAGCTTAATTATCTATCCACCCTCTGAGCCAAGTGCGCTGGTCAAACAAGTGGCGATTAATACCGACAAACGTATCGCCGCGGGCAAAAGCATCAATCCAGCGTTTTTCTATGCGGCGCTTTTGTGGGAAAACTATTTGCATCAATTAGCGAAAGCCAAGAAGCGCAACATGCCCTTTGCTGAAGCACAGATGCATGCCGCTGGCAAAGTGATTGACCGTCAACGCATCAAAACGGCTATTCCTAAATTTGCTGAGCAGTTCATTCGTGATATCTGGATATTGCAGCCAAAGCTTGCCGCGCCGCGTAGCAAACAAATCGTGCAGCTCTCTGAACATCCACGTTTCCGCGCAGGTTTTGACTTCTTATTGTTGCGTGAGCAATGCGGTGATGCAGAGCATCCATTATCGGAATCAACCAATGAGATGGGTGAGTGGTGGCAGACCTATCAGACCTTATCTGAGAGAGAGCAACAGCAAGCTATTGACGCATTTGACGAAAATATCCGTCGCGGAGCTTACAAGCAAGGTCAAGGTCAGCGTGGTCGCGGACGCAATCGCCAAAAACCAGAGTCAAATAGCGTTGATACCTTTGCTACCAACCAACAAAATACCAAGCATAGTAAAGCCACTGGCAACACTAGAACAGATGTGAATGAGCAAACTATGGTAAACGATCCAGCAAATATTCCATCACGCCGACGACGTGCGACTAGTCAATCTTCATCGGCTAAGCAATCTGGTGGTCATCATGATAAAGGTTATGATACGCAGCAAGCAAAACAAGACAGCAGTGAGCTTGCGCAATTACAGCAATTGTCTCTTGCCAATAGCAGCACAGCCAAACGCCATCATGCTAGCCCGAAGCCGCTGTTCGTCATAGAGCACGAAAAAGTAGTACCGCCATTGAAGAGACAGCTGGCAAGTGATAAAAAGGTTAACCCTGTTACCGCAGTAACGGTGGAGAAAAAATCTGTTGCTAACAGAGCGCCAACTGAGAAAGCACCGCAACCAAAAACCGAGTACGCTGAAGTTAAGGATACATCTGCTAAAACCGCTGCCAAGGTCACTCGTTCGGTCGCAACGTCTCCTGCATTGGTCAGTATGAATAACGAGCCGATACCTTACAAGCGTCGCCGTCGTCAGCCTAGCGTAGAGGTCTCTCAAACTGTAAATAATGTAGAGACGCAAGACGCTGCTCATAACGAACCAACGACTGCAAAATATGCAAAAAAAGCTCCAAAACCAGCGATTCAGTCTAGCGACAAGCCAGCAACTAAAGCTAAGAAGTCTCGAAAATCAGCAGAGGCAACATCCACGCAAAAAACGTCTACTAAAATTAGCCAGCCAGTTGACAGTCAATCTGTAGCCGATGCACTACCTGAACATAAAGGTCCTGTACCGGCAAAGCGTCGCCGTCGTCAGCCAAGTGCGGATAAAGTCTAGCGTTGGTAGTGTTGAGGTTTATAGCGATATAGTCAATTGACTTTAACAACGGTGCGATACGATTGGTATAAGTTTTTTGCATCCTCTGTATTAGCAGCACGCAAGGAAAAGTTATGCCAGTTGTACGTAGCCACTAATGTACAGATGTTATGTTGAACTGGCTATATTAACCTGAGACTTTAGAACACAGTGATCATCATGAATAACGTCGAAGCCAGTAACAAATCTCATCATCCACAACGCGCTGCCGTTATAGAGGGCAGTCAAGAGGAGATCATGTGGGTCACTTGTTATATTGGTTTGGGAAGTAATTTAGCTAATGACTTGGGCTCGCCAGTAGAGCACTTGCAGCAAGCACTTGTTAGCATGCAAGACCATAAGAATATACGTGACGTTAGTGTGTCTTCTTTCTATGCGTCTGCGCCTATGGGACCACAAGATCAGCCAGATTTTGTCAATGCCGTTGCCAGCTTTCAGACGACATTGACGCCATTTGAGTTACTGATGTTTTGTCAGCAGTTAGAGCAACAAGCGAAGCGGGCGCGCCTACGACACTGGGGTGAGCGCAGTTTAGATGTCGATATTCTACTGTATGGTGACATACAAATGACAGATCCTCAGCTGACCATACCGCATGCAGGCTTGCCCGAGCGCAATTTTGTATTGATACCGCTGAAAGAGCTGGCGCCAGATCTGAAAATTTCGGGAATCCCGATACAGGAGTATTCACAAAGTGCGGACTGGACAGGTTTAACACGTTTATCCAATAGTTAGGAACGGTGGCAGTTTTATCAAACATTAAAAATAGTTAGAGATGTTTATTCAAAAATTCATGACATCAGTGGTTGATTGATAATTAAAAATATTGAGGATCATATGACAACGCTATCCACTTTAAACAAGTTTAAAAAAGAGGGTATCAAGTTTACTTGCTTGACATGCTATGACTCGATGTTTGCCAGAATGATGGATAAAGTGCAAATTGATACCATTTTGATTGGTGATAGCTTGGGTATGGTGGTACAAGGTCACGACTCTACGTTGCCTGTGACGGTTGATGATATGGCTTATCATACCGCCAATATTGCTCGTAGTAATAAGCACGCCCTGATATTGGCTGATCTACCATTTATGAGTTATGTGACGTTGCCAGAGGCAGTGGCCAATAGTCGCCAACTGATGCAAGCAGGCGCCCATGTTATCAAGATCGAGGGTGGTAGTGAGCTTTGTGATCTCATCACAACCTTGGCGCAAGCTGGGACACCCACTTGTGTACACTTGGGCTTGACACCGCAATCAGTCAACGTCTTTGGTGGCTACAAAATTCAAGGACGTGGTGACGCCGCGGCTGATAAAGTACTGGCTGACGCCAAGGCTGTGGTTGCTGCAGGGGCGGCGCTGCTTGTCTTAGAGTGTGTGCCAGCGGCACTTGCCAAAACCATAACAGAAGCTGTTGACGTGCCAGTGATTGGCATTGGGGCTGGTGCAGACACTGATGGGCAAGTCTTGGTGATGCACGACATGCTAGGTATGGCGCATGGTCGTGTGCCGCGCTTTGTACATGATTTTTTGACCGATGAGCGCAATAGTGCACGCAGTATCGAAGGCGCATTTGCCCTTTACCAGCAGTCAGTACGAGAAGGGCTTTTTCCAACCGAACAGCACCAATTTAGCTAATTTGTCCAAAATTTGGAAGAGAAGACGACTAAACCATGCCCATTATTCATCATCACATATCAGCATTGCGTACCGCCCTACAGCCTTATCGTGACCAAAAAAATATCGAACAAAGTAACTTACAGCGTATTGCTTTGGTACCGACGATGGGCAATTTGCATGAAGGCCATCTTGAATTAGTCAGAATTGCGAAACAACATGCTGATATTGTGGTCGTCAGTATCTTTGTCAACCCTACACAGTTTGGGGCAGGGGAAGATTTTGATAGCTATCCTCGTACGTTAGATGAAGATGTTGCCAAGCTCGCTACGGTCGATGCAGATTTTGTTTTTGCTCCTAGCATTGATGAGATGTATCCAGTCTTGCCACCGCCCACTTCGGTTCGTGCAGGGGCGATTACTGCTCAGCTATGTGGTCAGTCGCGTCTTGGACATTTCGACGGTGTTGGTATTGTTGTCTCTAAGTTATTTAACATTGTACAACCTGATATTGCTGTTTTTGGACAAAAAGATTATCAACAATTGGCCATCATCAAGCAATTGGTACGTGACTTAAGCTATCCTATCGATATTATAGGGGCGCCTATCGTCCGTGCTAATGATGGATTGGCATTGTCTTCACGCAATCAATATCTTAGCGCAAGCGAGCGACAGATCGCACCCGTATTGCATCAAGAATTACAACATTTGGCACATCAGTTAACCAGTAGTAAGCTGAGTCAGCAAGAAGCGGATTCATTATTGGCGCAAACACAGACGCGTATTAATGAGGCTGGTTTCACGGTTGATTATCTAGAAATCAAAACCGATGAATTGAACGATATCACAGAGTCTGCAGCTTTTAATACAGAAAACAAAAATTTAATCATTCTGGTCGCCGCTTGGCTGGGACGTGCACGCTTATTGGACAACCAATTAGTAGCGGTTAATCGACCGTTATGACAGAGCAACCTGCAAATGCAATGGACTAGGGTAGATAGATCATGGATTTAAGTCAGGATAAAAGTAACGATCATTCTGAGCAGGCAGCGCGTAAAGTCGCTACTGACAAGCTCAGTATTTTGGTCATATCAGGTCTGTCAGGGTCAGGTAAAACCTCAGTATTGAATATACTAGAAGATTTAGGCTATTACTCTATTGATAACTTACCTTTATCTTTGCTTGCGAATGCCACTCATAAATTGATCAATGAAAGCGGTATTCGTCGCATTGCACTGGGTGTCGATATTCGAACGCCTCGTGCGGATTTGTCCAACTTTGCAGAGATGCACGAATCCTTAAAGGCTGAATATGGTGATCATGCCGTCAAGGTGGTATATGTCACGGCTCAAGAGAGCACATTGGTAGCACGTTTCAATGCAACTCGCCGTGTCCATCCATTAATGTCTCAAGACGTTAATGACGAGCATGCTAAGCACGTCGCTTTTAATCTACCAGCCGCGATTAAAAGAGAAATTGAGCTACTAGAACCAATAGCAGATCATGCAGATATAAGAATTGATACAAGTGATCTCAATATTCATCAGCTGAAAGATCTTTTACGTGAATACATCGGCATGGACAATCAAATTGTCGTCAATTTACTGTCTTTTGGCTTTAAATATGGCAGTCCTATTGATGCAGACTTTGTATTTGATGTAAGGATTTTGCCAAATCCTCATTGGAATCCGGAGCTACGCATGGCAACAGGTCTTGATGCTGAAGTTGCCACCTTTTTTGCTGATTGTCCAGAAGTGGCTGAAATGACCAGTGACATCGCTGTATTTTTAACCCGCTGGTTGCCAGAGTTTTTACACAACAACCGCCACACGGTGACAGTGGCCATTGGCTGTACTGGCGGTAAGCATCGCTCCGTATTTATTACGGATAATTTGCAACGTCGCCTTGCTGCTACTATGCCAGAAGGCATCAAAGTACTGGCGAAGCACCGCGAAAAGCATCGTTGGTAGCTACTATTTTATTAAAGATTATTAATTTTTTTATTCATTATTTTGGAAAGTGTTTATGATTGACTGGTCAGAACAGGATATGCGTGTCTCGCGCACAGAACTCAAAAAAGCTCATGAGCGCTTGCAAGAGTTGTCGATACCGCTTGCTAACCTATCAAAAAAGCAGCTAAAAACCCTGCCAGCCAGTGATTATTTTATGGCAGAGTTGATGGCTTTGGCTGATATCACTAGCGCCAATGCTCGTAATCGCCAGACCAAGCGCGTCGGTAAACTTATTAGTGAAGAAAATCGCCATGAATTGGTCAAAGCCTTGTTTAATGCTGTGTTCCCTAAAGAACAAATCTCAAAGATAGAAAGCTGGGCTGATCGCTTGAATATCAATGATGAAGGGACGCTAAAACAATTTGTTAAACAGTACAAGGCTTCTGAGCACAACAGCATGTATCAACTGCTGCTATGGATTGAGTATGCCAAACACACACAAGATGACGAGCTGATGGCTGAGTCTAAAGAAGATTTGGCCAGTTACATTCGTGAAGTGGCTATCTTGTCGCAGTTGAAAAAATAAAGATAAAACAGAATGGTTATAACATTGGGTAATCTGATTTAATGATCATTTTGATGCAAAGTCATACAGTCTTAAGAAAAAAAGCCAATCTTTGAAGGATTGGCTTTTTTATGGGTGGCTTTCTTGTAGAGTGATAGGTCAGCTAGCAGTTACTCATACATGACCTATCAGCAAGAAGCACTACATTATTTTTTTTCAGCGCGAACTTTGTCTACCAAGAACTCGACCACTTTAGGAACAGTCGCATTTTCGCCAGTCACAACGTATTTACCTTGTACGACGACAGCAGGTACACCAGAAAGCTGATAGCGTTTAGCACCAGCTTGTGAACGACCAATCTTTGTACCAACCGCAAATGAGTTATAAAGACTGTTGAATTTCTTTTCATCAACCCCTTTTGAACCATACCATTTGCTTAAAGACGCCTGATCGAATAGCTTTTTGCCATCTTTATGAATCGCATTGAATAGTGCACTATGGGTTTTGTTTTCAAATCCTAAAAGCTGTGCGGCATAAAAACCACGAGCGTTGGCTTCCCATACTGGGTTAAGCGCTGCTGGAGTCTTGAGAAATACCACGTCTTTATCTTTGGTCTTCGCCCATTTTTCCATATGCGGGTCAAGCACATTACAATGCGGGCAACCATACCAGAAAAATTCACGAACAATGATAGCATCACCGCTGATTTTTTCTGGATTGTCTATCACGCGATAGTCTTTTCCAGCAACGTAGTTGGCAGCTTGTGCGCCCATAGTAGCAAATCCAACGGCCATAGCCAGACCAGTCAGTGTAATGACACGTTTCATACTTTATCCTTGAGGTGTGGAAACTTAGGTTTGTGTGAATATCGGTTTGTTTGAATATCGACAGATAGATGGCTTTAAGTACATAAACGATATAGCGTCAAGTATAATCTAGCCATAGTAGCGTATCGACTATGATAACGTAAAACGCGTGTGCTTGTGAATCCGAATCTTAACTAACAGTTGTAAAGCTGTCAGTTATTATTTAAGGTACATTTCTTACAAACGTTTGCATTGGTTAAAACTGCTCACAATCAGTGACGATGTACTTACGACAAAGTCGGCTGTCTCATGCTAATATTGAGCGCATAATCGTACGCTTTAGACAACAATAACGATAACGACAATACAGGAAAACCGTTATGGGTTCAGCTATTCCTTCTTCAAATGAGCACGCAGACAGCAATCTCAATGACACAGCGACTAGTACTATCAATGTAGATCCTAGTGAAGTAGAAAAATTCAATAAATTGGCCAGTGAATGGTGGAGCAACACGGGTGCTTTTGCCACCTTACATGAGATCAATCCGCTACGTTTGAACTGGATAGAAGAAAACGTTAAGCGTGGTTATCAAAGCAAAGATCTCAATAAAAGCAATGAAGCGCCTCACGCCCTGAATAAAACGGCTGAGACAGGGCTTAGTGGTAAAAAAGTGCTGGATGTCGGTTGTGGCGGTGGTATATTGTCAGAATCGATGGCGCGTCGCGGTGCTGATGTTACAGGAATTGATTTGGGTACCGAAAATCTAAAAGCGGCAGCACTGCATGCCGAGCAAAGCGGTTTAGAAAATACCTTACGCTACCAGCATATTCCAGTAGAAGACTTAGCAAAAACGCATGCAGGTCAGTTTGATGTGGTGACTTGTATGGAGATGCTGGAGCATGTGCCTAATCCAAGCTCGATTGTGCAGGCGTGTTTTGAATTGCTGGCGCCAGGCGGTGTGTGCGTACTATCAACAATCAATCGCAATCCTAAATCTTATTTATTTGCCATCGTTGGCGCAGAGTATGTATTACGCTTGCTTGATCGCGGTACGCATGACTATGCCAAATTCATCACCCCTGCTGAGCTTGATAAAATGGCAATCAATACCGGTTTTACGCGCCAAGACATCATTGGTTTGCATTACAATCCATTGACCAAACGCTACTGGCTGGCACAAAACGTCGATGTCAATTATATGATTGCCGTACAAAAACCCGTTGCTTAAACTGTGCTTAATGGTTTTGTGACCTCCTATTTTACTCAACATGTTATCCGTATTAAGAGCCTTAATTATGACTGAATTTGTAAAAGCGGTTTTGTTTGATCTTGATGGGACGCTAATCGATACCGCTGCTGATTTTGTCCGTATCATTGGCAAAATGAGTCTCGAAAACGATTTGCAAGCGCCACCTGAAGCAGAAATCCGTGAGCAAGTTTCGGCAGGTGCGTCAGCAATGGTAAAGCTGATGCTAAGGTACAATGATCAACTTGAAGTGAGCGAAGACGCTTTACTGACTTTTCGTCAACAGTTTTTAGATGACTACGAAGCAGATATATGCGTAGATAGTTGCGTGTTTGCTGAGTTAGAAGAGGTCTTGACCACGCTTGAAAAACAAAGCGTGCCATGGGGTATTGTGACCAATAAGCCGCGCTATTTGGCAGAGCTGTTATTGCAAAAGATGGCGTTAGATGAGCGCTGTGCTGTGTTGATCTGCCCTGATGATGTGTCTCGCTCAAAACCTGATCCAGAGCCCATGTATATGGCATTAGAGAAGCTCAGTATTCCTCGCGGTGCTGCTGGCTGTGTACTTTATGTGGGCGATCACATACGTGATATCGAAGCTGGTAAGGCTGCGGGTATGCCGACAATTTTAGCAGCCTATGGTTATATTCCTCCTGAAGATCAAAAAAGCCTAAAAACGTGGGGCGCTGATTATATTGTCGATACACCTAAACAGTTGAATGAGCTGTTACTGTCTTCTGGTCGTTTTGAGTATATATAAATAGCTTTTTATGTAAGGCGTTATTTAGCGTCAATGTTAGGCCAGTATTCCCAATTCTTAAACGATAAGTAGTGAGCCATACCATGAGCACAAAAATTGATCAATCAGTGGAGACGCAAGCCACTCAAAGCCGTACCGAGCCTTTGACTCATGACGCTATCCGTAACTTTTTGCCACCTGATAACTGTTTAGATGGAAAGACTATTCTGGTGACAGGTGCGGGCGATGGTATTGGTCGTGTGGCTGCATTAACTTATGCCCGTTATGGCGCGACCGTTTTGCTACTCGGTCGTACCAGCAGTAAACTTGAATACGTTTATGATGAAATTGAGAGCTTCGGTGGTAAGCAGCCAGCCATGCTCCCGATGAACTTAGAAGGCGCAACCTATGCCGAGATGCAGCAACTAGAAGGACTGATCAATAAAGAAGTTGGTCAGCTGGATGGTATTTTGCATAATGCTGGTATGCTGGGGCAACTGACACCTCTTGAGATGTATGACGTTGATATGTTTGCCGAAGTGATGAAGGTTAACTTTACGGCAACCTTTATGCTCACCCAAGCTTTGCTACCGCTGTTAAAAGACGCCGATCATGGTTCTATCGTCTTTACGTCCAGCACGGTTGGTACGCATCCGCGTGCATTCTGGGGTGCTTATGCGCTCTCAAAACAGGCGGTAGAGGGTATGAGCGATATTTTTACCCAAGAGACGCAAAACACCACCAATCTCAGATTCAATTGTGTCAATCCTGGTGGTACGCGCACCAATATGCGTGCTCATGCTTATCCAGGAGAAAATCCCATGAGCTTAAAAACACCTGAGGACATTATGCCAGGGTATGTCTGTCTGATGAGTGATGACAGTATTGGGGTGCGCGGACAAGTGATTGAGTTACAACCAAAAGACTAGCTTTATATTTTATATAGTTTTAGGTTGCAATCAGTTGGCAGATACCCCATCTATTTGTTATTAAAGAATTTATATATAAGTAATAATAACAAATAGGATAAAACTATGGCAGGTGGCTGGTCAAGAGATGGTGCAGAGCACGAACAAATGGATGCAACCGTTAATGATGCGTTAGAGCGCGCTCGGCGTGCATTGCCAACGGGCGAGAGCGCTGAGTTTTGTGATGAATGCGGCAATCCCATTCCAGAAGCCCGGCGATTGGCAGTGCCAGGTATTCAGCACTGCGTGAGCTGTCAAACTGAGCTTGAGCAAGAGGCAAGGGCGGCGGAGCTATTCAATCGCCGCGGTAGTAAAGACAGTCAACTGCGTTAGTGGCAGGATAAAAAAGAAGCCTACTATGCATACATAGTAGGCTTCTTTTTTATTCTCATTTTTAAGGCAATGATGTTGAAAATAAAGTCACTATATCACTAATGCCATCAATTCTCGGTCGCGCACTTCCCAATCTATAGCAGACGTCACAGGAGAAGCGTCGTCCAAGTCCATCTGATCGCTTTCATCCCCTGCCTGTAAAATAACCTCAAGTCGGCTGTCTAATTGACTGGCAACAGTGCTCGTGGTCAAACTGTCAGGGGTAAAGTTGATTTGTAACCAACCGTCAGAAGTATGAACCACGCCTTTAATACGTTGCCAGCTTGGCAGTTTTAACAACCATTCTTGTAACTCATCAGCAAGCAATACATAGTGTGCTGGTAGTCGCCAACCCGCCAATAGCATGTCTTGCTGCTTTTCATGATAACGATAAGGCAGCTCAATATCTGGACTGACCGGATTATCATCATTGGCCTGCATAGAATTTGAGCGTGAAGTAGGCGATAAAACGGTATTCGGTGGTCGCAAGCCAACAGAGCGTTTTTGAGGATAATTAATATTAATAGTGCGCTGCTGCGCGATAATATGGCTGGGCGTCGCTAGTTGGTTATTTAGCGTGATTATATCTGTAGTCGACAAGCTGTCATTGTTAGGCACAGCTTGTACAGCACTTGCCCAGATAATATGTACCTGCGCATTGAGTTTGGTTACCCATGCTTGTAGTGTTTGCTTATCGCTATCACTCAAGTGTGTATAGCGGTTAATTACCAAGACATCGGCATCTTTAACATGAGCTTGAAAGCCGTCATGGGTACGATACTTGTCTTGCTGCCATTGCGCACCGCTCAACACTGCGATGACTGCTTGCATTTGTAGAGCGGTCTGCCAATGCGGCGCACTAAGCTGATGTATCAGCTCACGCGGATGAGCAAGTCCTGTGGGTTCAATAATAAGGCGCTGCGGATGATGATCACTGAGCAGACGGCTAATGGCAATCTGGAGCGGCAGCTGACTGGTACAACAAATACAACCGCCACTGACCTCACGAATAGCAATGCTATTCTTATTGACTGTATCGTCTTGGGAGCTTGCCAACAGCGAACCATCGATGCCAATACGCCCAAATTCATTGATCAATAATGCCCAGCGCTCATCGACAGGCTTACTGGCTAACAGCTGGTTGATAACCGTGGTTTTGCCCGCACCCAAAAACCCTGTCACTAAAGTGCAGGGTATGTTTTGGAAAACAGTAGATTTTTTCAAAGCAACATTCATCATAATAATGACATTAAAACAAACTATTCACTTTTGATGGTTTCAATTTCGGCTTCATCAGGAACAAATACATAACCCACACCCCATACGGTTTGGATATAGCGCGCTTGTGAAGGGTTGTCTTCAATCAGACGACGTAGGCGTGATACTTGTACATCGATTGAGCGTTCCATGGCACCCCATTCGCGACCACGGGCCAAATTCATCAGTTTGTCACGAGTCAATGGCTCACGTGGATGCTGAACCAAGGCCTTTAATACCGAAAACTCACCGGTTGTTAACGTAACTACATTGCCATCACGTTTGAGTGTACGCGTGGAGAGATCAAGCGTCCATGGACCAAACTCAACAACTTCAAGCTGATGGCTTGGCGCACCAGGTAGCTCACGATTCTGACGGCGCAATACCGCTTTGATACGAGCCAGTAGCTCTTTTGGGTTAAACGGCTTAGGCAGGTAATCGTCCGCACCTGCTTCAAGGCCAGCGATACGATCGGCATCGCCACCTTTGGCTGTCAGCATAATAATGGGGATATCGCCATTGTTTTCACGCAGGCGCTTACAGATATTGATACCGTCTTCGCCTGGCAACATCAAATCCAATACCACCAGTGAAAAAAGCTCACGCTGCATCAGTTTGTCCATCTGACTGCCATCATGCGCCGTACGTACGACAAAACCATCGTCTTCTAGAAAACGTTGTAACAAAGAGCGCAAGCGGGCATCGTCATCAACCACTAGAATGCGCTGAGTTAAAGTGTCAGGGCTATTGTTGTCAGTCATATAAGCATCCTCTTATAAAAATTATTATCAGCAAAACAATGGGTAAAAATAAGATGGTTTATAAAGTATTGTCATTGCTTTTGGGTCAATACTTTCGAATCAGTCCATAACCTAGCAAAACGGTATAAAATTTTAAAACATTTGTTCAATACAGCAGTACTTAGCGATATTTGTGCTATTGATACTTTAGTGTATAAGATTGCAGTCCCAATTGCATCACCCATAAAGAAAAATGCTGTATGCGTTTGTTTAACAAGGCGACAGAACTTATGATATAAGAGGATTTTTGCTACAAAACACGCGATAAATAACGAAAAGATAAAAAGGATTTTTATTCATGCAGCTTTTGCTATAATGCAAAACTACATTTCTCAACGATTGATACGTATATGAGTAGCACTGATACCTTAACGCCATCTCAAACCTCGACAAATGCGCAGGTTTTTGATGCAACCACACACGCGAATATTCACGACAAGCTTGCTCGCGCGCTTGGCATTAAGACTGCTCAAGTCAATGCGTTTGTCAAACTTTACGATGAAGGCGCGACTGTTCCGTTTATTGCCCGTTACCGCAAAGAGAAGACTCAGAATCTTGACGATGCTCAATTACGCGCTTTAGAAAAGTCGCTTAATTATGAGCGCGACATGGCCACTCGTCGCCTTAAGATCACTGAGCTTTTGAGCACGCAGGGTAATTTGACTGACGAGCTACAGACCCGTATTGATAATGCGACGTCTAAGCTTGAGCTTGAAGACATCTACTTGCCATATCGTCCACGTCGTCGTTCGCCAGCTGCCAAAGCAAGAGCTGCGGGCCTTGACGTTGCTGCCCAAGCGATTCTTACTCAAGAAATAGCGCCCACCGATGCTTTGGCCGATTATCAGATTCAGTCAAATGTGACCGATGATAGCGGTCAAGAAATTGAGGTTGATTTCAGTGACATTGAAAAGCAATTGGCTGGTCTGCAAGCCATTATTGTCGATGAATGGACGCAAGCCCTAGATTTGCTGGATAACTTACGTAATGGCTTTGCCAAAACTGCCAGTATCGTCTCGACTGTGGCCAGTGAAGAAAAACGTGAAGTCGGTGAGAAATTCAAAGATTATTTTGAGCATAGTGAAAGCCTTCAGCGTCTACCGAACCACCGTTTATTAGCGATGCTGCGTGGTCGTCAAGAAAACGTACTAGGGTTAAAGGTTGAGGGCGAAGACGCACCTTTCATCGAAAAAATCATCAATCATTTTGATATTGATGCAAAAGCCCCTGCCGCCCGTCGCGAGTTTTTGGCAGAAGCGGCTAGCAGTTTGTGGAAAGACAAATGGCGTCCGCATATTGAGCACCGTCTATTGACTGAAAAGCGTTTGACAGCCGAAGCAGATGCCATTGAAGTGTTTGCGAATAACTTGCAGCATTTATTGATGTCAGCACCTGCTGGCCGCAAAGTGATCTTGGGCGTTGATCCTGGTATCCGTCATGGTGTAAAAATGGCTATTGTTGATGCTCAAGGTCATGTGATGTTGAATAGCGAAGACAAGCCTGTTGTCGCAACCGTCTATCCATTCGCGCCTGATAACAAGATAGATGAAGCCAAAGCAGTCATCGATGAGCTACTAAGCACCTATCAGGTCGACTTGGTTGCTATCGGCAATGGTACTGCCAGTCGCGAAACCGATGCGATGATTAAAGAGATTTTGGCCGCCAATGATGCCCTAAAAGCCAAAGCCGTTATTGTCAATGAGTCAGGTGCCTCTGTCTATTCAGCCAGTGAGCTTGCCAGTGATGAGTTGGCAAATCTAGACGTGTCAGTGCGCGGCGCCGTATCTATCGCTCGTCGTCTACAAGATCCACTATCAGAGCTGGTCAAGGTCGATCCAAAGGCGATTGGCGTGGGTCAGTATCAACATGACGTCAATCAAAACCAATTGGCTGATAGTTTGGACAAAGTCACTCAAGACAGCGTGAATGCGGTCGGCGTTGATGTAAACACGGCCAGTCCTGCTATCTTGGCGCATATTGCTGGTCTGAATAAGAATGTCGCACAGCAAATTGTCACTTACCGCAAAGAACATGGTGCATTTGAGAGCCGTGAAGCGCTAAAAAATGTCCCACGTCTAGGGGTAAAAACCTTTGAGCAAGCGGCAGGATTTTTACGTGTTCATGATGGTAGCAACCCACTAGATGCCACTGGTGTTCATCCAGAAAGCTATGCGTTGGTCGATAGCTTATTGACGCAAACGGGCAAAGCATTACCAGACCTTATTGGTAATGAAGGGGTGCTAAACACCATCGATACCACAGCGCTTGCAGCCAACGATGATAATGTCAGTATAAAAGCCATTCTAGATGAGCTTGCTAAGCCTGCCCGTGACCCACGTCCTGAGTTTAAAACAGCTAACTTCCGTGATGATGTCAATAGCATCAAAGACCTTAGCGAAGGTATGACTCTAGAAGGTGTGGTTACGAATGTCACTGCTTTTGGTTGCTTTATTGATGTTGGCGTGCACCAAGACGGTCTAGTGCATATCTCACAGATGGCCAATGATTTTGTCGCTGATCCTATGAACCGTGTTAAGCCAGGCGATATTGTCTCAGTACGCGTCATTTCTATCGACGAAAAACGCGGTCGCATTGGCTTTAGTATGAAGCCTGAAGCTGAAAAGCCAACTCGCACAGCGACAAAGGCTGCTGAGGCTAACTCAAGTCACGATGATAAAGCTACTCGTCCTCGCAGTAGCCGTCCTGCAGCTGATAAGCGTCCGTCATCGTCAAAACCACGTGGCAGTCGTCAAGACAATCGCCAAGAAGGCCGACAGGACAAGAGCAGTACTAATACGCGTGGTAAAGCTGCTAAAAATGAGAGCACGGAAGTGCCTAGCAAGATGGGTACATTTGGTGCCTTGTTAAAAGAAGCAGGCGTGACGAAAACAAAAAAATAGCTCATATGCATTTGATATGAATAATTTCAAATAATAAAAAAGGCAGCCATCGGGCTGCCTTTTTTGTATATAGTATTTGTGGAGATGAGCATTAAACATGTGTTAAAAAAGAAACTTCCAAGTACTGTTTGAGTATTTGAGTTTATTCAACCTTCAAAACCAATCCGTGCCTGAATCTTTTTATATATTTGACATATTTAAAACTAGTTATCAGGATCTACTGATCCATCATGTCTGCTTCTTGCTCTTCTTGTAGCATGTCTTCTTGTGAGTCTTGCATGCCTTGTGGTTCAACTTGTAACTGCATGTCTTGTTGAGCTTGCATGTCTTGTTGAGCTTGCATGTCTTGTTGAGCTTGCATCGCCGTAGGCATTGCTTGCTGAGCACTGGCAGGGTTACTAACTTTATTCACACTGGCTCTTGAGATGGTTTGAGTTTCATTAATTACAAACGGACTGGATTGATTAGCACCCTGTTCGACATTCGGACTGGTAGCCTCAGTCTCCATACCATCATTGGCAGATGTAGCTTGCATCTCTGCTTGTGCGGTTTGTATATTCGCTTGCGCAGCTTCCATGTCTGCTTGTGCAGTTTGCACATTTGCTTGCGCAGTATCAGCAGGTGCGGCCATAGCCAAACTTGGGAGAGTAAGTGTGGCACCAATAAGTAGCGATAAAGGTAGAGTACGTTTTTTCATCAATGGATTCCTTAATTTATAGTCTTATAGTGTCAGTTTAAAGGGATTTAAACTTCATGACTGTTTAGCGTTGTTTTATATATAAAAAATTAATGTAGTATTTCAAATATATATATTTAATATCTCTAACATTCAATCTATAGAAAAAATAAAATCATGATAACCATTAAGCGATTATCATGATCGATTTGGATGAAGAGTTTTATAAGCTAAACTAAATGGGTTACAAACTCTGAGTTGGAGAATAGCAATTAAACAATCAATGATTCAGTAGTGCATAGATTAAAAGTCTAACAGATTGATGTTGGCAGGTGACTTTGTGCAACTACTGTACGCTTATTGTCAGATTGAATAACGTCATAAAAGACACTGTCTCTGACGTTATCACTGCCTCTATTAATATCGATAGTAACTAATATAAATACAGCAGAGATTTTTACGGTTTACTAACCCATTAGCAGTTTGCCATTCTCAACGTATTATTTACGATTAAGGATTGGTATCAGGTACACGTTTAACAGGGAAAGTTTGATTGATCTCCGTATTATCGATGATGTCTGCATCTGCTTCCTCACCAACGACAACCGTACGATCCGCTCCCTCAATAGCAACTGCTGTTCCTTGTGCGGTATTCACACGGTTGATCTGATCTGAGGGCGCTATGATGACTTCTTTTACACTGTATTTAGCGGGTCGGATGACACGAGTGGTGTTAACAACGACAGGCTCCATGGTACGAGTCTCAGCAATTGCTACTTGTGCCTCTGGCTCTTTGACTTCACTGACAATGGGAGTAGGAAATTTGTTGCCAAAGTGATTGTCACACTGCTGCATAGTCAATCGCACTGGATTGCCTGCCGCATCCATATAAACGTTGACAGGCATGTCAGCGGCGATAGGCACATATTTTCCTACCAAGGCACCTGAGACACCATAGCGTCCATTTGATTGACCGACGCCTAAGTCACAAGCACCTGCCGCATAATCGCTCGTGGTCAAGCGGTTACTATCAACGACACTTTGAGGAATCATGACTTCTGACAAGCGCATTTTTTTGACGCTTGCTTCTCCTGCTTGGCGTTTGGGGTTTTGATAAGTATAAGGCGTATAAAACTTAGCTGAGCCATCTTTGACAGCAGTGACGCACTCTTCATAGCTATCGTAACCCACATTACCATGGCTATCCGTTACCATAGCCGCGCTCGCCGAGCTGGCAAACATGGCAAAGCCTGAACCTAATACAGCAGCCGCTAATATATTTAATTTCATAATGGTTTCCTCTAAATAATAGATAAATTTTCAATGAAAAACGTCGCAGATAAAAACAGCGAAAATTTCAGAATGCCGTTTGTTATAACGAAATTTTTTGCTGGCATTCACTATATAAAAGGCATTGATTATGTTTAAAAGAATAAATTAATTTTTGAAAATCAATACGCTCAACATTCAAATAAACAGACAGTAGAATGCAGTTGATGCCACAACCTGTCTAATCCTACGCCATTCACTGCAATATGGCTGTGACATTAAGCAGAAGATATGTAGCATAGTGTGTTGGAAACTCAAAAATTAGCAACATCGTTTACCTGAAAATAACGTTATTATTCTTTTTTAACATTACTCAAGCAGAATCTCAGGCAATAAAAAGCCGTGCCTTATATGCAAGGCACGGCTGTGACCGTTGAAAGCTATAACCTACGATGGATTCAAAAACTCAGAAAATATAAGCGATATGAGTTTATTCATATAGCCCAGTGGCACTACTAGTCATTGATCACTTCAAAACTCAAACCTGCATGTTCTTCTAAACGGGTCAACAGTTTGTCACCCATGGCAGAAGTAGGGGTCCAAAAACCACCACCAACATCGTCTTTGCTAATATCTTGTGCCAAACACAATGCCGCTTGTGACAACATTTGCGAGGTGCTGCCATAACCTGGATCTTTATCACCGGTCACTTTGGTCTGAATGGTATCGTTTTTAGCGGTTTGTCCAAAGAATCGAATATCAAAATAACCATCGTCTTGCTCTTCTTTAGACGGCCCAGAGCCTGATTTGGGTAACACATGCTTGGATAAAAACTCACGGCTTGGTTTTATCATCATGGCTGTGGCAAACCCAAACAGGCCAGCACTCATGGCGTAGCTTGATAGTTGCCCTTTGACGCCATCTTTCATCCACATTGCTTCGTCGTACTTAAAGTCGCGACCATACTCATAGTCGAGTAGCTGGTTGGTACGATGAACGATACGAGTATTGATGCTCGCCATAACAAAAGGCGCTAGCCAGCGTTTGTGCTCATCGTCATATTCTGGTTTGTTAATATTGGTTTGACGCACGCTTGGTGCTGCTTCATCGTTATTAAGCAAATAAGGATTTGCCACTTGTTTGCGACGTGAAGGATCCTGTCCAACTTCTTCAAAAATAGTGGCCATTGAAGCAATGGTACCGCCTGACAAACCACCTTTGGCTGCTTTTACCCTCATATGTACCACGTCACAAGCTTCGCCAAACGTTTCTTCTGCTTTGGTTTGGGTAAAGTAAACGCCCAAATCTGATGGTATCGAATCAAAGCCACAGGAGTTGACAATACGAGCGCCACTTTGCTTAGCAGCATCTTGATACTTATCCATCATGTCTTTAATAAAAATGGCTTCGCCAGTAAGGTCAACGTAGTCGGTACCATTCTCAGCACAAGATTTAATCAGAGGCTCACCATATTTCAGATAAGGGCCAACCGTTGAGATAATGACTTGGGTTTGTTTGGTCATCTCATTTAGGCTGCTTGCATCATTACTGTTTGCAATAATGATGTCGACTGGACTTTCAAGTTCAGACTGCAATTTATTGAGTTTTTCCTCATCACGACCTGCGATCGCCCAAGTGACATTCGCGCCATTCTTGTCTTTGGCGTTTGATAGAAAATTGGTTAAGTAGTGCGCGGTTATCTTGCCAACGAAGCTGGTTGCCCCATACAGAACCACCGCATAGGGACGGTTCTCTGTCGCGGTTTCTGATGTGGTTTTTGTCGTATCCATATTGTTGCTCATATTGACTGTCCTTATTGGTATTTTGATAAATGGAATCTGTATAAATGATGGTGTTAGTAAATACTGAGCCAAATCGTCTCTTTGAGCAATAGGTTTATTTGCTCGCTCAGTCTTACTATTGGTATTTATATCTATTACTGCTTAGATTTTTAGCGCCGATGTTTTAGATAATAAATATTTAGCGGAATGTATGTAGTTATAAAAATGCTTTATTTATCCTTAATATTTATAGCAAATTATAAAATGAAGGCATTTATTATCTAGTGTCATTCACCATCGAGACACATAAGTCATATAAAGAGGGACAAACGCGTCATAATAATAAGGTTTGCTACAAAGATTACATAAGTTATCGCTATCATTACTAAAGTGAACGTTTTTTTTAATTGGATATTGCTACTCTATAATCGTAAACGGTTAGAAAGCATACTAAAAAAATAAGAAGTAATTTAAAGGAAGGTTAGGGGAATTAAAGCAAATATTGGTAGTGACTTTTTAGTATAAGTCATTCAGTTTGAATCTACTGTATCTACTGTATATGTTTACCTATTCGATCTTTCAACAATAATTTGAGGAGAATATTATGTTTCGCTGGGCTATAATTTTTGCAGTGGTTGCGTTGATAGCAAGTTTATTAGGTTTCGGCGGTGTTGCTGGACTATCTGCTAATTTGGCATATATTTTCTTAGCAGTTGCTGTCATTTTGTTCATCGTTGCGTTTGTCGGTCGCAAGATGTAATACTAAGTTTGATTGGTTTAGATAAAAAGTCCTCAATTGAGGACTTTTTTTATGCGTATCATAAAACTTATTGCGCTATAGATAGATGGTTAACCAAAAAATGCATAATTAACTAAAACCGTTTTGGTTGAATAATGTGCTCCATACGTTTTGCTAGACGAATATCCAAACTTGAGATACCGCCAGTATCATGTGTGGTCAAACGAACTTTAACCACATTATAAACATTGTGCCATTCAGGGTGATGCTCTAGCGCTTCAGCATGAAAAGCAGCTTGATTCATAAAGCTCATGGCTTCGATGAAATCGCCAAAGTGATAACTTTTGACGATACTATTGCCATCACGCTGCCAGCCTGCTAGGTCTTCTAGCTGCAAATCGATTTGCTTGTCAGATAAACTGCTCATATTAATAACCTTATTATTATGTGGGGTTGGTTTATTAAAGTTATATGGATGACAAAATAGGCCGTAAGATTTTAATGCCTTTATGATTGTCTCTATGGTGAATGACGATCAAACTATAGTAAGTCCTGATATTCTGGATGTTTGCTGATGTACGCGGATACAAACGAGCATTGGGGTACCACTTTTTTATCATTTTCACGCGCATAATCTAAAGCTTGTTTTACCAATGCAGAGCCAATACCGCGTCCGCCCAAGGCTTGCGGTACAATGGTATGGTCATAAACAAGGGCATCGCCACGTTCTTGATAGCTGATGTAACCCGTTTGATTGTCGATAGAAGTCTCAAAACGGTTTGCTGATTGATTATGGATAATCTCTGGTGTTGGATCAGACATTTGGTTGCTCATAGTGATGCTCCAATATTGAATATTATTATCGAATTTTTAGTATTTATTCAGTGTCATACATGGCATTTTGATAATTTTCTATTACTCATTAGTGAATAGTCAAAAAATGCCATGTTATAGATCCAATTATGGATGAATGGCGTACAATTATCTAGGAACTTACCGTAAATCTAGATAGTATGAATGTTAATATATTTACGTGTGCCCCTACCTAAAAAAGTGGCATTGGCTACTGATGTGCTCGATCACAGCATCGTTTTTCACAATATATTATTTTGCATACGCCAAAGTATGACGAAGGGTAGGTGGCAAGAATCGGCTCCAACTACCCAAACGGTGCTCACTCTTATCAATATTGTCAGCAGCAGTATCTGCTTTAGCCAACGATTGCGTATAAGCGTGGTACTCTTCGGTGGTGGGCTGGCTAAAGTGATGAATGCGCCTTAATACTTGCCATAATTGCTGGCTAAAGCGACCCGTATTGTATTCCAGATTGTATTTTTGACACAGTGCTTGCACTTGCGGCGCAATGCCAGCATAGCGGCTGGCGGGCATATCAGGAAAAATATGGTGCTCAATCTGATGGGATAAATTGCCTGTTAAAATGTGAAACCACTTGCTGCCTTTGATATTACTAGAGCCAAGGATTTGTCGTACATACCAATCGCCTTTGCTCTCATTGGCATCAATATGCGTATAAATATGTGCCTGCTCAGTGAAATGTCCACAAAAAATCACAGCCCATGTCCACAGATTGCGGGCAACATTGGCAGTGGCAGTGCCGCTCAAGGTAGTCAATGCACTACGACCACCGAGTGTCAATCCAATCGCAGTTGGCAAGACGACGTAATCTTTTGCCAATTGTCTTGCGATTTTGGCAAGTAAGGCCCGTGTTTTTTGTTGCATCGTTTGGTGCAACTCGGTAGAGTCGGCATATTCTTCAACGCTGATTTGAATGTCATGAAAAGCAACTGCCCATTCAAAACCCAGTGCTAAGACAGCTGTTTTGAACAGATTGTTACGGTCACTTGGCGTCCAAGTCTGCTCTTCAGTAATCCGAATAAGGTGGTAGCCTACGTCGTGATCGAGACCAAAAATATTGGTAAAGGTATGATGTAAGTAATTGTGCGAATGCTGCCATAATGGCGCAGGGCAAACATTGTCCCAATCGAATTTTTGGCTATTAAGGTGCGGATGCTGCATCCAGTCATATTGGCCATGCATGACATTATGGCCAAGCTCCATATTGTTCACTATTTTGCTAAAACTGAGTAGGGCGGTCCCCAATAACCAAGTGCCACCTTGATAGCGCTTCGATGACAATCGGCCTGCCACTGCGAGCAGTCCGCGACCAGCCATCTCGCTACAGGCGACTGCGGCATAAATTCGTTGTATGTAACGCGCTTCGTCACTCCCAAGCGACGCCATTACCTCTTGATACAGTGCGTTTAACTCTTCGCCGAGTGCTTCGGTCTGAGCCTTTGTTAAAGGGTTGCCTGTCAGTATTGGATAATGTCCAGACTGTGGCTGCCTGTTAGCATGACTATTGTCATAATGATGGCTCTCATCCATCGCTACGTTCTCTTTTTTAGGCATACTATGAGTTTTCTCTGATGCTAAAGGCTGAGACGTCTCCAACTGTCCTTCATTTGAAAGAGGCAAATAGGGTACAGCTGATTGAGCTTTGGTAATCGGTAGTAAGCGCATAAATGATCCTTAGTCCAAACCATCCAACTTATGGGTATTGGGTTCGGTTCAATGTAGTGAGTTGACTAACGCATAATAAAAAGCATAAAAGCAGGTTAATAAAAAAATTAGGCTAGTCCGTCATTAACAGACGTTCGCTTAAAAACTTTCAATGATAGACAGTGACACATATCAAGCGGTTATGGTGTTGTTACACATCTAGCACCACATCCGTTACCGCAACATTGATACAGGTTTGAATGAATTCATTACCATCGTGGCTTAGCTTGCCTGTTTGGATATTTTTGACCACGCCGCTGATTTTATGACAACGGCACAATTGGCAAATACCTTGGCGGCAACCATGAGTTAGGCGGATGCCTGCTTTTTCGGCGGCAGCCAATAGGGTGGTATCACTACTAAACTGTCGTTGCCGTGCTCGTAAATAGACCGTCTGTGGCGGTGCTGTCGATTCTTTATTGAGGGTTGGCTCATGGGTTGCATCAAAAAAGTTGGTGCCGAAGCTTTCTACAATGATGTTATCACGCAGCGATTTCCCATCGGGTAAGGTGATCTGGGCAGCGGCGTTATATAAACTCGTTAACAAGGCGCGCGAACCGCAAGCGAATATCTGTGTTTCTGCCAATGAGAGGTCGAGTGTTAATAAACTGTCGGCAGTTAGATGCCGCGTACCTGCTAAATAAGTACTAGCGTCTGCTGTATCAATCAAATGATAAGTAAACTCTGGGTAGGCGGTTGCCAGCTGTTGCCATTGGCTTTGGAGTAGAATGGTGCGATTATAATGCAATAGAATGACGTGGTGGCCATTGTGCAATGCCTCAGTGATGAGACCCAGCATTGGCGTGATACCGCTGCCACTAGCAATAAATAATAATGGTGCTAATTGATTGTGTTCTGTCTCTTTGACCAATGATGCTTGTGCCAAGGTAAAAGAGCCTGTTGGTACGCTGCTTTGAAGGGTTGTGCCGATTGGCATACGTTTGGTCAAATAATCCGACACCAACCCTTGCGGTTTGATCGCGACAGTGACAGTGTGACGCAGTGGATTTTTACTGGTTTTAGCCTTGGTGCTGTCATCAATCCACCAAAGTGGGTGCTCTGGCAAGCCCACTAGCGAGTAACTGCGCTGATGAAAAATTCCTGCAAGGGCAACGCTCACATTGAGGTATTGTCCACCCTGCCAGCCCTCTTGTGTGCGGAGTGCTTGCTGTCTAAAAGCGCGATTGGTCTCAAATCGTAGCGCGATTAAATCATCACTCAGCCGATGCCGTGCTAATAGTCGTATCTTGGGCATACTCAATGACCAAAACGGATGCAAACGTGATTCAATAAAATCAACGAAAGCACCTTGAACCCATTCAGGACGGTAGCCGGTGGCCATAAAACTCTTACCTTTGTGATGATTGTGAATGACGTGCTCAGTGTCCTATCAGTCTTTGAGCATCTTTACTGTTTCTAAGCTAAGTCTAACTGAGACGAACATGCGAAAACTGCTTGATACTAATGTTTTTTTATTAAGACATGCTAACATTCTAACGGCTATTGGTTAAACTATCGAAAGGTTTAATGATTTTTTTTGTGCAATTTATAAAGCCGTTTACAACAGCTTGGTGACTTGTATTGCTCAGTTAACCCAGCTTATTTCTAATTTTATAGCAGTGACCAGATAGAAATGACAGCGCTTTGCGACAAAAGGGGTAAAACACGTGTTAAAACAACCTCTCAGCTTGCAGGGTATGCGTCACAATGCGATAATGACTTATAATTTGTAACCCTGATTTTGAGGTGCAGCGTGCTTGGCATCATGGCTGAGTATGATTCGCTTGCCTCTTCTATGCAGTCTATCGGAGTGTTAATGGCTCAATATATCTACACGATGAACAACGTGTCAAAACTTGTTCCCCCTAAACGTGAAATTCTCAAAAATATTAACCTGTCGTTTTTCCCTGGTGCCAAGATTGGTGTCTTAGGTATCAATGGTTCTGGTAAATCAACTTTGCTCCGTATTATGGCGGGTGTAGATACTGAGTTTAGCGGCGAAGCACGTGCGCAAGCAGGTACGAAAGTCGGTTATCTGCCGCAGGAACCACAGCTTGACGACAGCAAAGATGTCCGTGGTAACGTCGAAGACGGTATGCGCGAAGCATTAGATGCGCTGGCACGTTTAGATGCCATTTATGCAGAATATGCAGAGCCTGATGCCGATTTTGATAAGCTTGCAGAAGAGCAAGGCAAAATGGAAGACATCATTCAAGCATGGGATGCGCATAACCTAAACACGCAGCTAGAAAAAGCCGCTGATGCGCTACGACTGCCACCATGGGATGCGGATGTAAGCAAACTGTCAGGTGGTGAAAAACGCCGCGTGGCATTGTGTCGTTTGCTGCTATCACGTCCTGATATGCTATTACTTGACGAACCGACCAACCATTTGGACGCTGAATCTGTCGCATGGCTTGAGCAGTTCTTACAGAACTATAGTGGTACGATTGTGGCCATTACCCATGACCGTTATTTCTTGGACAACGTTGCTCAGTGGATTTTGGAGCTTGACCGTGGCCATGGCTATCCGTATGAAGGTAACTATACTGAGTGGCTAGAGCAAAAGAACAACCGACTTGAGCAGCAAAACAAGCAAGAAGAATCATTTGCTAAAGCACTGAAAAAAGAGCTTGAGTGGATTCGCAAAAACCAAAAAGGCCAACAAGCCAAGTCTAAGTCTCGTGTCCAGCGTTTTGAAGAGTTGAACTCAACCGAATTCCAAAAACGTAATGAGACGTCTGAGATTTATATTCCACCTGGTCCACGTCTAGGTAATAAAGTCATTGAAGTGAATGACATCTCCAAATCATTTGGTGATCGCTTACTTTATAAAGACTTAAGCTTTAACGTACCAGCGGGTGCGATTGTTGGTATTATTGGTCCCAATGGTGCTGGTAAAACCACGCTATTTAACATGATTACCGAGCGCGACAAACCAGATACTGGCTCAGTTGACTTGGGCGAGAGTGTCAAAGTGGCTTATGTCGGTCAGGTGCGTGACAATCTAGATGACAATAAAACCGTGTGGGAAGAAGTTTCTGACGGCCTTGATATCATTACCGTGGGCGACTACACCACGCCAAGCCGTGCCTATATTGGTCGCTTTAACTTCAAAGGTTCAGATCAGCAAAAGCACGTTGGTCAACTATCAGGTGGTGAACGTAACCGTCTGCAACTGGCGAAGACACTGAAACAAGGCGCAAACGTACTGCTGCTCGATGAACCCTCAAACGATTTGGACATCGAAACCTTACGTGCCCTAGAAGATGCAATTCAAGTATTCCCAGGCACGGTTATGGTGGTCTCGCATGATCGCTGGTTCCTTGACCGTATTGCGACGCATATTTTGGCATTTGAAGATGAAGGCCCAGTATGGTTCGATGGGAATTACACTGAATTTGAAGCGTATCGCAAAAAGACCATGGGTGATGACGCCAGTCCTAAGCGCATGAAATATAAAAAGATTTCTACCTAGGAGTTTGGCCTTAACAGCTTAATTCTTAAGTAATAAAAAAGACCTCTAATGATTAGAGGTCTTTTTTTGTGCTGGATTTAATTGGCTATTTATTAGCGCTTACGCCCAAATTTACGCTGCTTCTTATTGCTAATCTCGGTAATCGCGTGAGTGATCTCGCTTTCATCCAAACTTGCCACCTGATGTAGGATTTGCATCATATCAGGCGTGAGAACGTACTTGGCATGGTGAGCGATGTCATTGATACGATGGTCAAAGGTCAAGACCCCCGTCTCTTCGTCTTTTTGTAAATAATCAAGACGAGTCAATGCACTGAGGAAACTGGTGAATAAAGCTCGATCGAAGAAATCAGGAATGTCATCGGCATAGAGTACAGACAAACGCTGTCCAAGCAGGTGGCATAAATCAACAACCTCGCTTTCGGTCAAATTGCCTGAGCCTTGCTGAGCGAGTAGAGCAAGCGTCATGAAATAACGCTCAAGGCTTTGACCAACTGGTGTTGCCAGCACTTGCAACTGCTGATAGCACTTGCTATTTGACTCAGGCACGCTGAGCTTACCATCACCAAGCTCTACAATCAGACCATGAGACAGTAAGGTATCGACTTTTTTGTTGATGGTATCGGCTAAGCCATGCGCTGGATAGTATAAAAACAGCTCGCTTTGTAAGAATGGATATAGCTGCTCAGCGATACTGTCTAAGCGGCTGCGCTCCATACGACCGTTACGCGCGACCAGTGCCGCTAAGAAAGACAATAAAATAAAGACGTGCAAAATGTTATTACGGAAATAGCTCAGCAATGCCGCCTGCTTGCCTGCGATCTGAATAATATCGCCTAAAATATGTGGTGTGCGTTCGATGAGCTTGAGTTTGATACCATAATCAATGATTTGCTGCGGGCTCATGTCTGTGATGACCGTGTCATCTGAATACGCCAGCTGCTGAGCAAGACCCTGATAAAGGGCGATTTGCTCGCGGCAGCTTTCCTCATCCAATGCTGCCTTGGGGGCAGAGAGCAGTACCAATGACAACAGCGATACTGGCGTGACTACCGCTGCTTTATTGATATGCTGCATCACCTTGACACCAATGTTATCGACCATGGCACTGGTTTTGTCGTCTAATGGTGTATCGGTACGATCAGCAGGCAGACTATTAGCAGACACATCGAATTTTTGCATGAATTCGCTTAGGTATAAAGGCTTACCAAAGCTTAAGTGAACTGTACCAAAGATACGTTCAATTTTACGACCCACCTTGAGCAGACCGATTAAAGATTCGGACTCTTTTGGTTTACCTTTTAGCTCACCAACATACGTACCGCCTTCCATGATACGCTCATAGCCGATATAAGTCGGAATGAATACCACAGGTTTATTGGTCTGACGCAATTGACTGTGTACGGTCATCGCTAGCATACCCATTTTAGGCGGTAACAAACGCCCTGAACGTGAGCGACCACCCTCAATAAAGTATTCAATTGGCGTATTACGAGTGATGAGCGTATGCATATACTCACGTAGAACCGCCGTGTAGAGTGCATTACCACGGAAACTACGACGTATATAAAAGGCAACAGCGCCCCGTAATAATGGCCCTAATACAGGAACATCTAAGTTGTCGCCCGCGGCGATATACGGAATACTAAGACCACTTTTATAAATCACATAAGACAGCAACAGATAGTCAACATGACTACGATGACAAGGCACATAAACCAGTTCGTAGTCAGTGGCAATCTCACGAACACGCTCGAAATGATGCACTTCTACGCCATCATACAATTGCGTCCACAACCAGGTTAAGAACTTATAAAAACCTCGCACAATTGAGTGCGAATAGTCATTAACCATCTCATTGGCATACCCTTTGGCAAGCAAACGAGCATCACGAACACTGGTGCCCGTCTTTTCGGCTTCCGCTTCTATGGCGTGCTTGATCGCTGGCGAATACACCAGCTTATCAACCAAATTGCGCCTATCTGATAAGTCAGGACCCAACATACTGGCCCGTTGCTTGTCTAAATAAATCGTGAGCTGCTGTTGTATGTTACGCACCAATTCACGGTTGCTGTCAGCGGTTGCGACCAATGCATAATGTGGTGTTGCAGCGGCGTCTTGTTTGCTGTCGCTATTGGTCGCTTGTTCTGATGGGTCTTTTAAGTCAGTGGTGACCGCATCGACGAGGTCAGAGTCTTCTGTATCGTCTTTAAGATGAGTGTCAATAATGGTGCGTAAATCTTGGGGTGGATGGAACTGGACAAAGGTATCACGTCCCATCACACCGATATTAAACAGCTGTTTTGTGATGCTAGGATCTTCCCAGTTATCGGCTGTTAATAGCTTAAAGAGCGAATCTTCTTTTTCTGGCGCCCGTCCCCATAAGATAGATACAGGTACCAAACGTACCTTTAGCTCTGGATATTGCAATACCGCAGACACGAGACGTGAAAGGCGCGGTGACAATGGCGTGTCTTTGGCATGAGGATGATTCAAAAAAACGATAGCCGCATTTTCTTTGATACGATGAGCGGCATCGTTGACCCCAACCAATGCGGGCGGCAATCGATGCTCTTGTGTCTGCAAGTCAATCAAAATACTGTTTGAACGCGAATAATCTTGCAACACATAAAATATGAGTGTCTGATCGTCTGCATCGAACTCCGGCAGCTCCCCTAATAGTTTGGGTTTGACTGCGACGTCAAGTAACTGACCCGAGAGCTTACGGTACAGCTGATTGATCGGGGCTTTTGCATAAGGCGTAGAGGCGACTGGGTTGCCATCAGTTGTCATAGCACTATCAGTAGTCGTTGGCGCTGTAAAAATCCGTTTTTTCAGGAACTTCGGTATCATAATCAGTATCAGAAATAGTCAAATATGTTGCGCTTATAATGCCATAAAAGCCATCAAAGCGATATATAGTGTCTGTATATACTGCTATTATTCATAGTGCCCAACAATTACATGGGGTATCCAATATGAGTGAAGGGACTCAATATAAGCACAAAATGTTAGATAGACTTTTATTTGAAAAAGAAGCGTTTTGGCTTAATAATGTGTGTGCCTAAAAACAATAAAGCCTATGTATGCTATTGCATTCATGCCAATAAAATAAGGTAAACTATTATGACACCAGCCGTGGATCTTGCCAAAAAACGTGGTCTTAATTACCAATTACACGAATATACTCATGACAGTCAGGCAACCTCTTTTGGCTTAGAAGCCGCAGAAAAGCTTGGCGTGGATGTCACGCAGGTTTTTAAAACCTTGGTGGTGTCGACAGAAAGTAATGTACTTGCCGTTGCAATCTTACCAGTAGACAAGACGTTGAATTTTAAAAAAATGGCCAAGGCAGTGGGCTGTAAAAAGATTCAAATGGCAGATCCCAAGCAAGTAGAACGTACGACTGGCTATGTATTGGGCGGCGTCAGTCCATTAGGACAAAAAAAGCGTTTGACGACGATCATCGATGACTCGGCACAAAGTTATGCCACCATCTATGTGAGTGGCGGTCGTCGAGGTTTAGAGATTGAGCTACCACCTGAGCAGCTATCAGCCACGCTTACTGCTCGCTTTGGTGCTATTACTGATGATTAAAAGACTAGCTATTAAAAGATTAGTCGTTAACAGTTTATAAATTCAGTGGCATGTTGCTACTGATCTGTTGTTTTTTACTTGTACTTTATAAGGATATATCCATGCCGCATTTAACCATCCAAGCGACGCCCAATGTCAGTATTTCTCATGAAGAATCTTTACTCAAATCGTTGAACAAAGTGCTGTGGGATAGTGGACATTTTGGTAATCCAGCGGATATCAAGAGCCGTATCATACCGCTTGAGACGTTTTTGGTAGGGGTAGAAGACGATGAACAAACCAACGGCTTTATCTATGCCAGCTTAAAAATAATGACAGGCCGTGATTTGGTGATTCGCAATCAACTCGCAGAGCTATTGGTAAGCACTATAGAAAAAGAGTTAGGCCCAAAACAGTCAGGGCGCGCCGCCTTACAAGTATGCGTTGAAGTCGAAGAAATCAGCGCGGTGTATCATAAAAAAATGCTAGGCAGTTAAACGTCCCAATATTTTTGTTACTTAAAGCCTTTATCTGTCATTGATTGACCCAAATAAAAGCAGCCTGCTATTGAAAGTAGGCTGCTTTTATTTTTAGGATAGGTATTTCAAAATCACTATTTACATAGCGACTGACTAGCGTATTTAGGCAGTATCATGGTCTCTATTTTATAGCTTGCGGTTTTGCCTTGTGTTGCCATAAGGTTGCGTGCGATACGCAATCGATAATCCCCCGTGGTTGGCAGACAGCCTTGATAAATGATGCCGCCTTTGGTGCCATCTTGTGTACCATTTGGCATGTGCAATACCCCCACATTGGCTGTTTCAGCCGTGCCCGCTAATGGCAAAATATTGATCACCGCATATTGCGAGCTACTCGCCTGAAAACGATACCAGTGCTCATCTTCATTGGGACTGAGCTTCCCCGTTGTTGTACTAGTAATAGCACCTTTTGCAAAGTGAATAGGGGTATCGCTATTTTTAGCAACGGCGCTATGGGCGGTGATAACGGCAAGCGCCGTACTGAGCAATAACGCTTGTATACCCTTTGATGCTAACGATACTGTTTGATGGTTAATGGATAACATGGTTGGCTCCTAACATGACAATCTGGCTATTAAGATAAAAAAGGCAGTAAAAACTCGATTACAGAGTCGTAAAACTATGGTGCTCTGATAAATATCGATTGTCTTTAGTAACTACGTAAGTGAGTCAGCGTAAGCGAATCTACATAAGTAAATAAGCACTTAAGCAAATAGTGAGTGTTAATTGGGCACAAAAAAGCGCCTATGATTTAGGCGCTTTTTCATCAGTTATCGTATGACTTGTATGTGATTCTAGTCTAGAAAAGCAAAATGCTCGATTTCCATTGACGTCATGCTTTCACTTGGCGCCACCATTGCCTCAGCGTGACCAGACGTACGTGGTAAAAGCTTATCAAAATAGAACTCGGCAGTTTGGATTTTTGCTTGATAGAACTCTGGTGCTTCAGTGCCACCGTTTTTAAGCTTTTCATAAGCAACGGCTGCCATGCGTGCCCAGTGGTAACCCATCATCACATAACCTGAGTACATTAAGAAATCATCAGAGGCCGCTGAGATGATTTCACGGTCTTTACGAGCCATCAGCATCAAGCGTACTGTCAATGTGTTCCATTCAGCACATAGCTTAGTGAGTGCCCAAACAAATTTACGCATGTCTTTATCAAGGGCATATTCACCGCACCACTTCATGATGCTTGAGGTATAATCACGAATGATTTTACCTTTAGACTGTAAAATAACCTTACGGCCTAATAGATCCAGTGCCTGTACGCCAGTCGTACCTTCGTACATGGTCGCGATACGAGCATCACGAGCGATTAGCTCCATACCCCATTCTTTGATATAGCCGTGACCGCCATAAATTTGCTGACCGTGCTTGGCTGCTTCAATACCCAGCTCAGTTAAAAAACCTTTTAGGATTGGGGTGTAAAAGCCTAGCTTGTCATCCCATTTTTCGAACTCTTCATCATCGCCATTAACGATACCCTGTGCCATTTTGTCCGCATAACGTGCTGAATGATAAATCATTGAGCGACCGCCTTCAGCAAAGGCTTTTTGCGTCAACAGCATACGGCGTACGTCGGCATGGTGAATAATAGCATCAGCTACTTTTTCAGGGTCTTTGGTGCCAGATAGCGTACGCATAGAACGACGTTCTTTTGCATAGGGTAACGCGTTTTGGAAAGATAGTTCAGTGTGCGCTAGACCTTGGATACCAGTGCCGATACGAGCAGTGTTCATAAAGGTGAACATCGCTTTTAAGCCTTTGTGCGGTTCGCCAATTAGGTAGCCAGTAGCACTATCAAAGTTCAAGACACAGGTAGAAGAGGCGCTGATACCCATTTTGTGCTCGATTGAGCCGCAGACAACCGCATTGCGCTCGCCAGATTCGCCTTCAGCATTCGGCGTGAATTTTGGTACGATAAATAGTGAGATACCGCGTGTGCCTTCTGGAGCATTTGGTAGGCGTGCTAAGACAATATGAATAATATTGTCTGTTAGGTCATGCTCACCGCTTGAGATAAAGATTTTAGTACCACTTATTTTATAGGTACCGTCATCTTGCGGGATGGCTTTTGATTTTACTTGGCCCAGATCCGTACCACACTGTGGCTCAGTCAAACACATCGTACCTGCCCACGAGCCTTCGACCAACTTCGGTAGATAAAGAGCTTTCTGCTCATCCGTACCGTATTGCAGTAGCGTGTTGATACAGCCTGTTGATAGGCCAGAGTACATCGCCCATGGCCAGTTAGCAGTACCGATCATTTCAGCTTTGATCAAGTTAATTGACGTCGGTAAGTTCATCCCGCCGTATTCTTCAGGATATGAGATACCTTGCCAGCCACCTTCTACAAACTGGTTGTAAGCTTCTTTGAAGCCTTTTGGCGTGGTTACTTCGCCATTTTCAAAATGACAGCCTTCTTCATCGCCTGATTGATAGATAGGAGCGAGGACATTCTCAGAAAAGTCAGCCATGCCTTGTAGGATCATGTCAATCGTTTCAGGATCAGCGTTTTCACCGTTATCCAAGCTTTTGTAATGGGTTTGATAATCAAAGACATCATTAATCAAAAACTTGATATCACGTAAAGGTGCTTTGTAAGTTAACATAGTCGTTCTCTTTAGTTATTCATTATCATAGATGGTCAGCTTAGTCCGTAAGCCATGACGTTCACAAATTAACATTATAAACTATTGTTTGATTATTTAGATAAATGTAAACAATATCGTTGCTCATTACTTAGATTTGTCAAAAAAAGATGATTAATTTCGATTAATTTGAACCCTTTCTCATTCGACCATGATTGCTGTAGTCGTCATAGCAGTATAAGTCTTCTATGAAGACAAATATACAACTAATAACTAATATTCATAAGATATCTAATAAGATAAAAATATAAGTTATAAATAGCTGAATTAGGTTTTTATTAATATTGATTAATAAGAATGGCTTTATAATGGGCGGCATCGTATCCAAAGTACGACGTTTACGCGTGTCTATAGTATAAGGAGCACCAATGATGAGTGCATTAAAGCACCAGCCAAAGCGAGCATCTTGGCTAACAGAATGGTTTGCTCGCATCAAAATTTTACTCAGTGGTGAGCTGTCGCATTTATTGACAGTGAACCGTAGCAAGCGACCTTGGCATATGCCGATTATCGCTGCAATCGCTATCAGCTTTCCTGTATTTGTCGGCGCTTATTTTGAAGCATTGCCCTCTGGTATCAAGGCATCGCTTGGGGCGATGATTATCTTGAATACCCCACTGGTTGGTAAGTTGCCTTATCGGTTGGTGACAGTGATGGCATGGGGCTTTGCGATGTCATTGTGCTTTGCCCTAGGCTTGATGGCACAGCATATTCCCGCATTGATATTACCGATATTTACACTCATGGCTTTTGGTGTGGTCATTCTTGGTCGTTATTATCGTCAGCCGCCGCCAGCAGGTTTGTTTATATTGATGGCAGGAGCGATTGCATTATTTATACCGCTGCCTTTAGAAGATATCATGCCAGCCACAGGCCTAGTGATGCTGGGGAGTGGTTTTGCGATTGTCTTGTCGCTACTGTATTCGCTGTTTTTACTTGCCACACGTCCCTCTACGCCCACACCTACCTATAGTTATGAGCCAGATACGATTGCCGAAAGTATCATTGTGGCGGGTTTTGTGAGCTTGGCTTTGTTTGTCACCTTGGTTTTGAACCTCTCCAATCCCTATTGGGCAGCAATCAGCTGTTTTCTGATTATTCAAGGGATTTATTTACGTACGGTATGGATCAAACAAATACATCGTCTGCTCGGGACGATCGTGGGTGTGGGACTGGCCAGTTGGATGTTGTCTTGGAACTTGTCGATATGGGGGGTGGCATTAACAGTCTTGATCATGATGCTGTTTATCGAAAATTTGGTTGATCGGCATTATGGACTGGCCGTAATATTTATCACGCCGCTGACCATATTTATTGCTGAATATGGCAGTGGTTTGCCATTTTCTGAACAAGCCTATCAAGTGGTGATGCGTGCGCGTTTATACGACACAGCGATTGGGTGTTTAGTGGGTTTGGCTGGCGGAGTCGTCATGCACTCGACCAATTTACGTGTGCCGTTACGGCGTATGGAAAATTGGCTACTGGCGCGTTTTTCATAAATGATGTATTAGATAGTATGTGTTCAAAAAAGTACGTAAAAAAAGCGCATAGACTCAGTTTATGCGCTTTTTTGCGTACTTAGCATATAGACCGCTTAGCTTTTATTTAAGTCTTCCGTCGCCTTTGTAACATCAATACGGTGGCCTGTCCAACGCTCAAAACTTAACGCCGCTTGTCCAATTAGCATGCCATAACCGTCAGAGGTCTGTGCCCCGCGAGCTTCAAAATGCTGCAAAAATGGTAGCGGGCGCCCGTACATCAAGTCGTAGGCGTATTGGCAATTTAAATCATGGCTAAGTGGTAGTTTATCATCTGATAAGCCAATAGAAGTGGCATTGATGATAATATCAAATGATCCCTCTAGTTCTGCGGTGCTGCATGTTTTAATCTGCTGCTCATCAATAACAGTGCTGGCTGTGCTCAGCTCTTCAACCAGTTCTACCGCCTTGCTTACGGTTCGATTGGCGATGGTTACTGTTGCGATGCCTGACTCAATCAAGGGCAGTATGATACCGCGAACAGCGCCGCCGGCACCGATAATGGCAACGCGCGCGCATGTTAGTGGCCAGTTCAGACTTTTTATATGATTGACCAATCCTTGACCGTCGGTATTATCGCCATAAATAGCCTCTGCTAGCGGTACGCCCTTATCCAACAGAGCCTTGTTTAATAAGAGCGTATTGACTGCGCCTGCAATTTTGGCATGTGCTGACAAGCCGCCGCGCGCCGCACAGAATGCATAAGCAATTTGTTTGAATGGCACAGTGACATTGGCACCAACGCCGCCGCCGTAAAAAAACGCCTCGACCACCGCGGTAAAGCTGTCTGCATCATTGGGACAGTATTGACGCTGATAGCTGATATCCATGCCCGTTTGTGCGGCAAATAGCGTATGGATTTTGGGAGACTTACTATGGGCAATCGGATTGCCAATCACTATAAAATGCTGAGTCATAAATATTCCGCTGGCGGTGAGAGTCAAAACTCATGAATAAGAGCGTCGTTAAAGCTCGCTTATCATAAGGGATACGGTAAGGTTTGACAAACTGGAGACGGAGCGAATAACCATTTGAATAAGCAAGAGGTTTTGATATGGAAGGTCCTTAACAAATCTGTACTCTCTGGGACCGTTATCCGTAACGTAAAGGGTAGTCAAGTGTTAAGCAGTTGGGTAAACTATAGATTGCAAAAAAATATGGGTCTGCTCTAGTGATGGTTCTGTTGTAAAACGCTAAGAGCTAAACAAGCTTGTCAGTAAAAACATTGTTCATTATCAGCGGCTTCTTTGATCGCTCGTTAATACTATTTTGAGACCAATCTAAAAGTGTGAGTAAATTGTCCATGTGGAATAACAACCTGCAGACCTTAATGGTCGGTATGATAATGGCGGTTGGTGTATCGCTCAGTGGCTGTGACAATAGCCAAAGCGATGCCCAAAATCAAGATGCTAATGCAAACACTAGCGAGCAGGCAAGCGCCAATGATGCGCCAGCAAAAGACAGTGCTGCTGGGACTGCTGACTTGGATGGGGCAACTACTGCGCAAGCCACACCGGTGAGATATGATGTTTCATCTTGGGGCTCGGGTGAGGTGACGCCGCTTGGTATTGACAAGCTAGAGGAGATTAAGTCGACTTTTGGTAAAGTGGTAAGCACCGATGAGAACAGCTTGGACTACGCCAGTAATGCGGCTACCAAATACCGTTTTATGAAGGCTGATGCGCCTTATTTGGATCTGATTGACTCTGAAAAATACTTGGAGCTTGGCTGGTATTATGCCAATCCTACCGACTCTGATAAAGAAAAAGAGCTGAGCCAAAACCATGCCAAAAAAGCATACAAAATTGCCCGTCAATTAATGGGTGATGAAGGCGGTAAGATGGTTGGTGATATGCTTAACAGTCAAATCACCAAAAATAAAGTGGTCGGCGGACAAAAAGTAGAACTGGCAAAATGTGAATTTTATAGCTGTATGCTGGTCATCAATAAATCTGAAGCGCCAGAAAATAACAGTTAAGCTGTGAGAGAAGCAATGCCGATGTCTAGCAGCTGGTTTTGTCTACACTCATCAGAAAATGAGACAGATCTTACGCAAGCTACTTTGTCGTTGGACAATCGTGGACTGGCATATGGCGATGGTTTTTTTACCACCATGGGTGTGATTGACGGGCAGATACTGTGGTTGGATTATCATCATCAGCGTCTCATCTCCCATCAAAAAGCACTGCAACTCGATTTAGATAGTCATTCTTTAATAACTGCCTTAACAACGCATGCTCAGTGCTTACAACAAGGGGTGCTCAAGCTTATCGTTGTGCGAGCCGCGCAAGCTATCCGTGGGTATGGCTACATATCCAATGCGTCTGGGAGCGCTTGTGACGTTTGGCTAAAATCCTCAGATATGGTGGTCGCAACTGATAAGCAGCTGTGCTTACCAGATGGGCGCTTCATTCCTATACAGCCAGTTAGTCGAGCCATTTGCTTATCAGCACAAATTGCTTGCTTGCCGCCACCATTAGCAGGGTTAAAAAGTCTTAACCGGCTCGATACCGTGATGGCAAGTGCTGAGCTACAACGCATCAAATCACACTTATTATCATCTGACTCATCATCACATACTCCTGCACAGCCAAGCATTGAAGAAGGGCTGCTGCGAGACATGAATGGCTGCTGGATTGAGGGCACGATGAGTAATGTGTTCTATCAGCTAGCGGATGCGCCAGTAACAAAACCACAGTCTCTAGAGTCGGAAAACATCATTGATACCGTCCAAGAGGATTCTAATTATCTGATGACTGGTCAATGGTATACGCCTTCTTTGACGCAATCGGGCGTTGCTGGCGTGATGCGACAAGTGATTATAGATGCTTTGTCCCATACAGCCTATCCAGTTATCATCAGGCCATTGCAAGATGATGATTTGCCACTTTTAAGGCGCTTGTTTTTTTGCAATGCCTTGCGCGGTATCATGCCGATGGCTAATCTGACGTTATTGAATGATAGCGTAGTGACAATGCTGTAAAACGTGTGTACAAAACACTATTTTTTATCAAAAATATTAAATTTGGTATCTATCAAGTCATCGTAAAACAACTCAACGTCTTCGTTTCTATATATTGTCCGAGCTTGTAGAATGGCTGACGAATCATCTGTCGCCATTACTTCAACAATACGACTCATAGTTTCAACGATTTCTATTTGATAAGTGGTTAAGCCTATTTCGTTCGTCATGTGCCGTTTTCCCTTTAGCTAGATTTATTGTGCCTGTGATCCTAGCAAAAAGAGCAAATACAAATGATCGTCTTCTGTAATCAAAAATGCAAAATGCTTAGTATAGTTTTCTATAGTTCCCGCGATTTATAAATTCAATAATACCCTTATCACGCAAGACTTGTAATTGCTGACGGATTTTATCCTTGATGTGATTGTTATTAGGATGTTTGAGCTGTAGCTCATCAGAAAAAGCATAAGCTTGATTGAGAGAAAAATGGGTATCAAGTCTGTCAACACATTGCCATATATCCAGTGTCCAACCACGCGAAGTACTAGATTGCTCACGTAAGAACAAGGTTTTTTGAAATTGCTGTGTGACGTTATCACGAGGTATCACATGCTGGTCTTTTACTAAAAAGATTTTTCCCGATTCTGGTACGTGTCGTAAGTCGATATTGCAGCCGATCCAACCTGCACGTTTGGCCGTTGCTGATAAAGGATTGCGTTTAATAATGATATCAGGTGTAAAAAAGTGCTTAGGAATAATCATAAAATTATTTACCGTCAGCGCTTTTGAGTATGTCAAAAAAAAGAAGCTTGGATTGTCGTCGCTATTGATACGCTCAATCATTGTCTTATAAGCGCCATCGTTAATAATATTGCTTAAGGTCGCTTTTTTACTTTTTAGCTCATATTGCTCAGTACAGGTAGAGCAATAAAAATCAGCAACAGGTTTACCATTCGCAAATTCTCTTAGCGGCTGGGTGTTGCAATTCGGGCAGTAGCCATTATTTTTGACCCAAGCTTCGCTCAGCACACGAATAATCTGCGCTTGAGAGTGATAATTTTTGGCAAGACGTTGATCAAAATGTAGATTCATAATAGCTTCTTTTATTAAAAGAGGGTCGCAAAAGCACATATCTAAAGTGGGAATATTAAGCCATGCTGCTTAGTGCCAGTATCCAGTTAATTCACAAGCTAAGCAAATACCATTGAAAATCCCACAGTTCAGTGCTAAATTCTAGCAAACATCTGCCTCGCGAGTTGCCATGAGTAAGCCTACATCTGAAACGCCTCCTGAACGTCCTAATGATACCTCATCAAATCAACAAGATAGTGATGTTGGTCAACGTGCTGATACCACGCCCACAGACTCAGATGTGCCTGCCGTAGAAGAAGTAAAGGGTAAACCTGCGACAGATGTCTCACTCATCAGTGGTGATAATAAGCCGCGTAAGTATAAAACGGACAACCAATCGTTTTTTATGCAGCGCGGCTATCAAATATTGCTTGTGCTTGGACTCATTGCGGCGTTTTTCTTAGTCATGGTGTATCAGACATTGTTTGGACGCATCGATCAGCCACAAAAGATGGTCACGATTGAGAAAGGTCAGACCTATTATGGTTTGCTACCGCAGTGGCAACAGCAGATACCTCTGTTTTCTGCCAGTATTGCTAAGCTATATATCAAGTCGCAAGTTGATGCGCCGCTACATGCAGGGATTTACCAACTACCAGAAAATCCGACCATGGCTGAGGCGCTGCAAGTGCTCGAACAAGGCGCAAAAGCTGCCATGGTAAAAGTACAGATTATCGAAGGCAAAACATCTAAAGACTTATATCAATCGCTACGTGACAATCCGGGCATCAAAAAAGAGGTACTGACTGCCGATAGTGACAATGCCAGTATCGCGAAAGCGCTGGATTTGGCTGGTATATTGCCAGATGAGGTGGTCAACAGTAATGATCCTATCGTCAATCACAATCTTGAAGGTTGGTTTGCTCCGGATACTTATTATTATGGAGAAGGCACCAGCGACAAACAGGTATTGACGGATTTATACAAACGTCAGCAGCAAGCACTCACGGACGCTTGGGAAAATCGTGCCCCAGATTTGCCATATAAGAGTCCTTATGAAGCTTTAGTCATGGCATCTATTATCGAAAAAGAGACCAGTGTGCCTGACGAGCGTCCTTTGGTATCAGCGGTGTTTAATAACCGTATGAATAAAGGCATGCGTATGCAAACGGATCCGACCATTATTTATGGGATGGGAAGTCGTTATGAGGGCAATATTCGCCGCCGCGACATCGATGAGAAAACGTCGTATAATACGTATCAAATTGATGGTTTGCCGCCAACGCCAATCGCATTGCCTTCCGCCTCTGCTATTGAAGCAACCTTACATCCAGCCGATAGCGATGCCTTGTACTTTGTCGCCACTGGTACAGGTGGGCACAAATTTACCAATAGCTTAGATGCACACAATCAAGCCGTAAAAGAGTATTTGGGTGTCATGCGTGAAAAGAGATCGCAAACACCGCCGCAGTAAGTTATTTTTAGTCATTGTTTATCAAGCAACCTATCATTTAATGAGCGTTATAACAGCACATATAACGCTCATTAATGGCAAAAGGTCATACCATGTCAGTCTCTTCGCAAGCCGATTCTTCCTTATCCAATCATGTCTCATCTAACGTACCGAAAACGTCACACGTGACCAATCAAGGTCGCTTCATTAGTTTTGAAGGCACTGAAGGTGTGGGTAAAACCACAGCGATTGAACAATTATGCTCACGCTTGCAGGAAAATGGCATCGACTATCTGCGTACTCGTGAGCCCGGTGGTAGTCCGTTTGCAGAGCGTCTACGTGAGATATTATTAGATCCAGCCACCGATATTACGGACGATACTGAGCTATTGCTGTTATTTGCGGCGCGCTGCGATCACATGCAGCAAGTCATTTTGCCAGCGTTGCAGCGTGGTGTATGGGTGATCTGTGACAGATTTACTGATTCGACCATTGCTTATCAAGGGTTTGGACGCGGACATGGCGATGATGTTATGCGTGCTAAGATCGATGGGCTGATCAGTCAGTTTGTACTGCAACTACCTGATTTGACATTGTGGTTAGATTTGCCAGTATTAGAAGGGATGGCACGCGCTAACAAACGCGGTGCTGCTGATCGGTTTGAGCAGCAAGCCACCGAGTTTTTTACGTGGGTTCATAAAGGGTTCAGCGTGCTAGCTAGTGATTATCCTATGCGGATACAACGTATTGATGCGTCAGGCAGTGCAGATGAGGTTGGCGTGCGAGTTTGGCAGATGGTACAAGAAAAACTGCTTGCCCAATAGCAACCTTTAAAAAAATAACAGCCTTGAAGAAGCATAGTAAGGTTAAAAGCCTTGTGCCATAAGCAGCATAAAAAAGCCCCAACATTACGTTGAGGCTTTTTTCGTTATAAGCATTTTATGTAGAAACTTTTAACGTTTGTCTGCGTTGCTTGAGTCTTTTTTCTCAGGCTCTTTTTGTTCAGACGTTTTAGGACTATCAACGTCTGCACTAGCCGTATTGTCTTGACCAGAATCAGGCAGGCGATTTGGGTCAAGGCCTCCTTTTTTGTTTTTTGGGGCATTGCCATTACCATTGGTACTACTGCCAGAGGTTTTGGTCTTCGACGTCGCTGTTGAGTTGGCGGACATCACGCCTTTATTCGCAGGGTTAGTAGAGGCATCTTTTGACTCTGTCGCTTTATCCTTAGAGGATGTTACGGTGTCCGATAAAGTCTCTGAGCTGCTTGGTTTTGGCGAGGAATCATTGCTTATGTTTTGCTCACCGTCTTTTTCTATATTTGCCACAGACTCTTGCGCTGCTGCTTGAGCACTGATATCGCTCAGCTCCTTTTCTTTACGCTTTTCAGGCGCTTTGGATTTGGATTCAAAGCTGGCATCGGCTGCCATTCGCGCTTGCTCTTGCTTTGGGGTGACATCTACAGGCTTTGGCTGTACTTCATCCTCGACCACCAGTGAGATAAGCTTGCGATCGCGTGGCACATTGCCATCGAATTTATCGGTAATAACGTGCAACTTACCTTCTTTGTCAATAGTATAGAGCGGCACAAATTGTTTGTTATCTGCCTTATACTGCTCAAAACTATAACTGTCTGTAATGTTGGTGATTTTGATACGGGCCTTTTTTGACAGCATACTGGCAAGCTTGGTATAAGTCACATCTTTGCCAAACAGCCACTGCGAATGGAAGTTTGATTGCTTGTCATCACGCTCACTTCTGGCTTTTTCGTCGCTGAATTTGAGACGATACAGTTTACGCTCACCAAATTCATGACGGTAATGAATCTCAGACAAGGTGTTCATCTCTTTATCCATACTCATGGCAAATAAACGACCAATACCGATCAGGTCAAGGTGTCGATCAGCATGATCAGAAATGGGATTACCAAAATAAGTACGTAGCCCACTCATGCGAGCGCGGGCAATATTGGTATAGTTGTTGTGGGCGACAATGACGTCAAAACCTTGGTCTTTCAAAGAGCTGGCCACCAAAAGGGCAATAGGGTTTGAGCCGACGATCAGAATACCGTTGGTTTCAGGCTCACGTACGCCCAGCAAATTACCGACTACCTTTGCACCCAAGCCTTGAATCATGACCGTACCGATGATGACCATAAAGACGAGCGGCACTAATAACTCAACCCCTTGAATATCGTACTCTTGCAAACGAATAGCAAACAACGACGAAATGGCAGCCGCAACGATACCACGTGGCCCAATCCAGCTGATCATGAATTTTTCACTGGTTTTGAGGTTTGAGCCGATCGAAGAGGCCCACACAGATAGTGGACGCGCCACGAACATGACAATAACGAGTAATACTAAGCCTGCAAAACCAACACTGAGCAAGCTTGCCAACTCCACACGAGCTGCAAGAATGATAAAGAGCACTGAAATCAGAAGAATGGTCAAAGACTCATTAAACTCTAAAATGGTCTCGCGTGGAAATTTTGGCCAATTTGCCAAGGCAACACCTAGGACCGTGACGGTTAAAAGACCTGATTCGTGTTCTAAGTGATTGGAGACCGAAAACAATACCAGCACAAAGGCAAGCGTAAACACATTACGCAAAAACTCAGGAATCATGTGACGGCGCATCAGAAACGCCAACAGCCAAGCACCAGCCATACCAAGTGCGGTCGCCAATACCACGATTTTAGCAAACAGTAAGATACTGCTGGCTTCGCCGCCTGAAATAATGTACTCATAGACCAATACCACGGCAATGGCGCCGATTGGGTCAATGATGATGCCTTCCCATTTTAGGATATTAGATATCGTCTTATTGGGACGCACACTACGCAGTAGAGGCATGATTACGGTGGGACCTGTGACACAAACCAGCGCACCGAACAATAGAGCGACCAATGGGTCCACATCGAATAACAAGTACGTCGATAGGGCAACGATAGCAATGGTAATCAGAACGCCAACTGAGACTAGCATCTGCACAACGGTGCCATGCTGTTTGATCTCATCGAATTCCAATGTCAGTGAGCCTTCAAACAGGATAATGGCCACACCCAAAGAGATGAAAGGAAACATGAGTTCCCCAAGCACCAAATCAGGGTCGAAAACGCCTAATACGGGTCCTACAATAATGCCAATTAGCAATAAAAATAAAATGGACGGTTGCTTTAAATACCAAGCCAACCATTGGGCGGCAATACCAATCCCAACCACGCCAGATAATAATAGGGCGGTATCCATAAGTTGATCCTTTTATAATCTTGTCATATTTTATATCTATCAATCGTTTTTATAGAAAAACTGTCGCCAGTCGCGTGATAATTAGAAGCGTCTGTTGATAATGGCATCTTTTTATAAAGTCTGAGCTACAACAATGATAGCCATCATGAATCACAACATGAGCTAAATATGATATATATACTATAAAGTAGTAGAGACAAAAGCATTCCCAAACATATAACGCCATTTTAGAAATGCAAAAGATGAAAAATAAGAGTGATGATCGTCAATTTGATAAACTTACTGTCAGTAAATTCAACGTTTGTTTTTTGAGAAATTATTTGGCTGCTATCATACCATGATTTTATTTCTTACCTATCATGATAGGAATTACCACCGTATCAGCACAAATACTTTGTAACTGCAGAAGCGTGAGTAAGAATAAACAGCCTCAACGACATCAATAACTGATCTAATAAAACGCTAAACAGAGCGAAAGCTATGCAGGCGACATTATCTAAGATCACTTTAGCTTATACAAGTCACGACCGATAACAGCCAATATGGCCCTTAATAATAATTGATCATTCATGCAGAGGACGATATGCCTATCACTATATTCAAAGCGCGCACTAAACTTAGTATGCAACATTGGTTACGCCGCAGTGCATTGGCGCTTGCTGTTGGCACAGTAATGGCAACTGGCATCACTGCAACGACCTTGACTTCTGCTCAAGCCGCCGTAACCACTGCGGATTTTTCTAATCTCGTACAACAAGTCACGCCTGCGGTTGCGCGCGTCAACGTCACAAAAACAGTCAGTGAGGAGGAGCTTGCAAAAGCGCAAACGGCCGAATTATTGCGACAATTCTTTGGTGATCGCCTACGTATTCCAGATCAGGCCACCACACCAGCGGTTGAGCATGCTTATGGCACGGCTTTTTTTGTGACTTCTGATGGCTATATGCTGACCAATCATCATGTGATAGAAGGGGCTGATAAAATCACGGTCACGCTTAATGACAGAACAGAGCTGGATGTAACCTTGGTGGGTAGTGATGAGCGCTCAGATGTGGCAGTACTTAAGGTGGCAGGCAGTAAGTTCCCAGCGCTACCCATTGGGGATTCAAATGCCTTAAAAGTAGGGGAGCCTGTACTTGCTATTGGTTCGCCATTCGGTTTTGATTATTCAGCATCAGCGGGCATTGTCAGTGCCAAATCACGCAGCTTTTCACGCGAGATCAGTGTACCCTTTATCCAAACCGATGTGGCACTCAACCCTGGCAATTCAGGTGGTCCATTGTTTAACCAGCGCGGTGAAGTGATTGGTATTAACTCACGTATCTTCAGTGGTACTGGCGGCTATATGGGGCTGTCCTTCTCGATTCCGATTGATGCTGCCATGGATATTTATGAGCAGATAAAAACGAACGGAGAAGTGGCGCGCGCCTATATGGGTATTTATCCTCAAGACATTGATCGCAATTTGGCAGAAGCTTACAATTTAGCACGTCCGCAAGGGGCATTATTGACCCGTGTCTCTCCAGATTCACCCGCTCAAAAAGCAGGTCTAAAATCGGGCGATATCATTTTGCAATATAATGATGTACAAATTATGCGTGCCTCAGACTTACTCAATCTGCTAAATCGTGCAAAACCCAGCGATACATTTCGCGCCCAAATCCAACGTAACGGTCAGCAGATGACAGTGAGTGGTAAGCTTACTTATGCACCCGATGACGTGCGAGCACAAGGTGGCGATCAGCAAAGTAACGATATACAACTGGGTTTGCGTCTACGTAACCTGACAGCCGATGAACAAGCAGAAATCAGTGTAGACAAAAGCTCAGGTATCTTGGTGACCACCGTTGATCCAACTGGTTTGGCAGCGCGATCTGGTATCATGGCAGGCGATGTGATTACCAATTTCCACCAAAAACCAATCAGAAAAGTGGCAGATTTTTCAAGTGCGATCTCATCATTACCCAAAAAAGGTGTGGTGACTATCGAGGTTATTCGTCAAGGTGTGCCTGGTATTATCGGTCTACGCATTGAGTAAATAGCACTGTCGCAGATGCAATAATAGAGACTGGGCTTCAGGATAGTATGGAGAGCGAGTCGATAATTGTACTTGTCTATCACAGAGCTTGACCTCTATAATGGCTGATTTTTTTGGCAAATGACCAAAAGCCGTCACTAACTGACGCCATGAGTGATAGATTTATTGCTCAATGCGTTCTAACATAGAGTAAGCCATTTGATAGGCTCCTATTCTTCAGTAACTACCAGGTAATTATGACTGACCATGCTTTTTATATACTCAGTACTTCTACGGCAGCAGCATTGCTAGCGTATATAGTACTGTGGTCAGGGCTACAGACATTCAATGCCAATCCCACCAAGCGTTTTTTGCGTATTTGGGTCAAGTTGATATTGTATTATGCTGCTTATACCATGCCTGTTTGGATAGTGCTGTTGGTTTTGGGGTGGTTACAAAAGACGCTACCGATGATGCAAGACGCCGTATCATTCTTAGTCTTGGCAATACTGGTCATGGGGTTGTATTTTTATACAGTGATTGTACAGCCCAATCGTTTGCGCGTAGAGCATCATGCGGTTGATTTGAGTTTGTCCTCACCGCTGACTGTCGCTGTACTGGCGGATTTGCGTATTGGTTTATATAGTGGCAAGCCGCGCCACATTCGTAAATTGGTTGCTACCATCAATGCGCTATCAGCGGATGCGGTCATGATTACAGGCGACTGGTTGTATTACCCGAGCGCTGATTTGGTTGGGCAGCTCATGCTATTCAAAGGTGTGAATAAGCCCATCTATACTGTGATGAGCGTCTCAGATCTGCGTTATCAGTCGATTAATACTACAAAGCAAGGTCAGCCTTTATTAGAAGATACGTTGGCCAGCGCTTTTGACATACTGGATATCAGTTATATTGGTCAGCAGTGTACGTCATTGCCCCTGACCTGCGCGGCAACTGCAAAGGGCCATTCAGTAGCCAGCGTGTCAAGTTACTCCCGAAATGCTCAAAAGCTAACCAAGAAAAAAAGCACAAAAAATAATCCTGTGGTCGCATTGCTGTGCGGCTGGCAAGATATTCCTCAACCAACGACTGAGGTTGAAACTCCCAGTAAAGCAGCCAAAGCGGCGCTTGCTGACAAAATTACTCATGCCTCTCAGCCTGTTATTATTTTAGCATCACGATTTGATAGTATTAGTCATTTGCCAAGATCGGTGCAACCACGCCCTTTATTGATCACGGGTGCGGCAAAAACAACTCAAAAAAATATATGGTTGGCGCAAAAACAAAAAGATATCCAGCGCAATAAAGAACGCTCCGCCTTGCTAAGAAACAACCGTATGAGTAAACAGCACGGTTTATATCAATATGGTAGCGCACAGATATTTGTGAGTAGTGGTGTCGGCACGCGAGGCTTGCCTTTTCGCTTATATCGTCCTACTATCGATGTGTTGACCATTCGCTAATTAAGCCGAAAAGATATGAGGTTGAGGCCATCGCTATCATGCTTAAAAAGAAAAATAAGAGGCGATTTGGTATTCATTAATGCTATTGACGGATAATTGATTGATAGCGGTTAAATCAAAATATGCTACACTAGCAGGCGATTTTATTATTATGAGTTTCTTATTTAAAAGGCATATTTGGTGATTGGCAACAATACTGGCAATACTGGTGTTAGCGTTCAAAATCTACGCTATCAATGCCATAAATAACAGCCAAATACTCAGCATAATACTGAGCAAGAAGTTATCAAGCAAGAAATTGGCCATGGTCTTTATAAGTGCACACATTCATGGGTGCTACCATATCAATGGACACTTGCAAACGACCTATCATGTGACAGCTTTGACAAAAGCTAGGATAATACAGTAAGGCACGGTTATGAGCACAGCATACGACGAGATCAAAACCCGACTACAAGGCTCAATGGTAGCCTTGGTAACGCCCATGCATCCTGACGGCACGGTTGATTATAAACGTCTGGCAGACCTCATAGATTGGCAGATTGAGCAAGGCACTCATTGTCTTGTTGCTGTCGGTACAACTGGTGAGTCGGCAACCCTATCTATGCAAGAGCACAGCGATGTCATTCGTTATTTTGTGCAGCATGTCAAAGGTCGCGTACCGGTTATCGCTGGAACAGGTGCTAACAATACGATGGAAGCGATTAAACTGACTCAGGATGCAGCAGATGCTGGTGCAGACTGTGCCTTGTTGGTCGCGCCTTACTATAATAAGCCCCCTCAAGAAGGCATATATCAGCATTATCAAGCGATTGCCAAGGCGGTCAACATACCTCAGATGCTTTATAATGTCCCTGGACGCACGGTCGTGGATATTGCTCAAGAAACGGTTGAACGTTTGGCTGATATCGAAAACATCGTTGCGATTAAAGACGCTACCGGTTCTGCACTACGCGGTGAGCAACTCATCAAAGCGGTTGGTGATAGAATGGTTGTGCTATCAGGCGATGACGGTACAGCGCTTGAATTGATGAAATTTGGCGGTAAAGGCAATATCTCAGTCACTGCCAACGTCGCGCCAAAAGCTATGAGCGACACTTTTGCCGCAGGCTTACGCGGTGATTTTGATGCGGCCAATAAAGCCCATGATGTCGTTAAGCACTTACACCGTGATTTATTTATTGAGTCGAGCCCCATTCCAGCGAAATACGCCCTACATAAAATGGGCATGATAGATACAGGTATTCGCTTACCATTAGTATGGTTGGCAGAACAACATCATGCGACCATTGATAACGCCTTAGTCAAAGCGAACTTATTGTAAAATTGAGCAGATAATTGCGAAGCATATGAGTGATAACATAAGCATTGCATGACTATCTAAGATCTTGTAAACACAATAAGCCAATTGCTCAAATGAGCAATCATTGCTAACTCAGAGAGATAACATGATGACAGTATCATCAAAGACTGCAAAAATATTCCCTGCGATGCTGACCCTAGTTTTAGGTAGTACCATCGTATTAAGTGGCTGCCAAAGTGTGAAAAACGTACTTGGTAAGCGTGACAATGGCAGTTTAGAGTATCAGCAAAGTAAAAAGCTTGCGCCAATAGCGCTACCAGCTGATAAAGAAACGGCCCCATTTGTACCACTGTACCCAACACCAAATGCAGGGGCAAATACGCTGATACTACAGAATGAATCAGGTAGTCAGTATCAACTGCCAAAACCTCAGCGCACGGTGAGCACACCCGCAAACTAATTCTATTTCCTTCTTTATACCGCTGGCTTTTATTGCAATTAATCTAATGAGATTAATGTAGTAATATAAAGACTCAGCGGTAGCTGCGCGTTTTTACCACATAAGCTTGAACGAACAGGACTCCTCTCATGCAAAAGCAACAACTGCTGTATAAAGGTAAAGCCAAATCTGTCTATGAAACAGAAGACAATGATCTTTTGATTCTACATTTCCGTGATGACACCTCAGCGCTTGATGGCAAGCGTATCGAACAATTGGCACGTAAAGGTGTCGTCAACAATCGCTTTAACGCTTTTATCATGCAAAAATTGGCAGATGCTGGCATTGAAACGCATTTTGAAAAGCAGTTGTCTGATGACGAAGTATTGGTCAAGCGTTTGGACATGATTCCAGTTGAGTGCGTGGTTCGCAACTTTGCGGCAGGCAGCTTGGTTCGTCGTTTGGGCTTAGAAGAAGGCCAAGCATTGACGCCGCCTACTTATGAGTTGTTTTATAAAGATGATGCCCTTGGTGATCCGATGGTCAATGAATCATTGTCAGTATCGCTGGAATGGGCAACTGAAGAACAGCTGGCTAGAATGAAAGAGCTGACATATCAAGTTAATGATGTATTAAAAGCGTTGTTTGAAGCAGGCGATTTGATACTGGTTGATTTTAAATTAGAATTTGGCGTATTCCATGACCGCATCGTATTAGGAGATGAGTTCTCTCCAGATGGTTGTCGCATTTGGGACAAGACGACTAAGAAGAAACTGGATAAGGATCGTTTCCGTCAGTCACTAGGCGATGTGATCGAAGCCTATGAAGAAGTAGCTAACCGTATTGGTGTGCCACTGAGCTAAGGATTTAATAGTTAACGTTAAAAAAACTGAGCCATGTGCTCAGTTTTTTTATGGTATTAAATTAATTTGGGTTTCCTAATGAGGACTTGAATTTTTGGTTGTAGGCCAATAGTATCGACGTCTTAACGTACTAAAATAGTCATAGTCTATTTACAATTGGCGCACTATACAGATATTAAGCCTTCAGCTATATCTGCTTATATATCAAGATGAAACATTAATATTGAGCATACTTGAACTATCAAGAGCCATACGCTAAAAGAATTATTATTGAGGTGTATCCGATATTTAAAATTGACCACTCTACTCTGATAGACAAAGATATGAACCAGCCAAACTACTAAATGTTAAAAAGATATTATCATATTAGAGTATACCCTAAATTCTTATTTATGAGTTGAAATTAGAGATGATTAGAAAATACAGAAAAGATGACATCGAAATATTGTTGGATATTTGGTTAAGAGCGTCTATCGAAGCACATGATTTTATTGCGCCTGATTTTTGGAGGTCGCAAGTAAATAATATGCGGAATATCTACATACCAGCTTCAGAAAATTATGTTTACGAAAGAGAGTCCAAAGTACTAGGTTTTTATTCTTTACATGAAAATACTTTGGCTGCTATTTTTGTATCTCCTGAGAATCAGAGAGCAGGTATCGGTAAGCAATTAATGAACCATGCAAAAAAGCAAAGGGAAAATATTGTTCTTTCTGTTTATAAAGAAAATGAGCCAAGTTTTAACTTTTATCTATCGCAAGGTTTTACTGTTGTCAGCGAACAAATTGATGAGCATACAGGACGTCAGGAATACACCATGAGCACAAGTATATAACTTCCAATTTCACAAGTAAGAAAAGGCTTCGCTAATGTCTACTGCTTCATCAACTGTTTTAGAGCCAGCTTGGTTTACGCGTCCAACCTGTGTGGTGGCCGCTGATTTGGTAGGTAAGGTCCTATGTCGAAAACTGACCGACAGCGACGGATCAGAAAAAGTTTTGCGAATGCGCATTTCTGAGACCGAAGCCTATATTGGTTTAGAAGATCCTGCCTGTCATTCCCATGCAGGAACGCGGACGGAACGCACTGAGATCATGTATGCACAAGGCGGCGTATTTTATGTCTATCTAACCTATGGCATCCATTACTTACTCAATATGATTACAGCGGTTGCCGAGTCGCCTGAATCGGTTTTGATTCGAGCAGGGTTTTTGACAGAAGATAGTGATCGTCTGATTGATGAGCAATATCAAAGCGCAGACAAGCAACTGACTCATCCCAAACAGTTTGCTGGTCCGGGCAAACTCACAAAACGTTTGCAGATTGACCGTGACTTATATGGAAAATCAATTGAGCCTACATCCGATGTCTGGATAGAAGATGATGGCTGTGCACCGCCCATATCATTGCGCCCTCGTATTGGGATCGATTATGCTGGTGACGCCAAAGACTGGCTATTACGCTATGTATGGACGGATCACCCTTCTTTATCCAAAAAATAGGCATCTGTGCAAATGCTGTGCACATAGCCACTTTTATCTTAACGCCATTTTATGAGGTAGAGACATGTATAAGCTGACAGTATTCATTCCCAATGATGCCCTAGATACAGTAAAGTCGGCTTTGTTTGCCGCGGGCGCAGGGACGATCGGTGATTATGAACAGTGCTGCTGGCAAGTGCAGGGCACAGGACAATTCATGCCATTGACTGGTAGTACACCGCATATTGGCACACACAATTGTCTTGAAACCGTTGATGAGTGGCGAGTGGAGATGGTGGTTGAGGAAAACGCCATTGAAGCGACTATTGCTGCATTAAAACATACCCACCCTTATGAAACGCCCGCCTATGATGTGATTAAGGTATTGGAACTTTAAAGGCATTGATATTATTTAAAGCATAAAAAAGGTCAAATAAACCAGCAGTGGGTTTATTTGACCTAAAGTATCCATAGCGTAGTGATGTCAAAGTCGTAAACGCGTTTTAAGACCAACGATGCTTGTTGCGCTTATCATGATACTTGTCTTTATGTTTGCCCTTGTTCTTGTACTTATTTTTATTAGGATGCTTTTTATCATATTTATTGTGCTCCCCATTATTTGACCAACCAGTTCTATTTGAGCTAATCAGTCTAAGACTAGGGTAGGCGTACTGACGCTCATAGTTTTGATTGTCTTTTCTAACATGGGCCGTTAGGGCGCGATCACCGCGGTAGTTATCAGATCTGATATCCATGACTTGATAGCCTTGACGGCGCAAGTTTTCGCGTAGTTGCTGCTTAGCGCGATTATAGTTAGCATTGTCGTTATTACTATTATCACGATAAACAGGGCGATTGTCATAGCCATAACCTGGACCTGCAACGGTACAGCCGACAGTAGTACCTAAGAATGCAGCGACCAGACTCGTAGAGACCACTGTCTTAAATGAAAAAAGGTTTGAGAAGTTCATAATCCAATGTCCTATGATAGGGTTAAGATAGCTGGCTAATAGTGAGGTTATTAGTGGCCAAAAAGGTATTGCATGTTATGAATGGTAAAAAATCACATTTCAAAATACGTATATCAGGTAGCTTTTGAAGATAATTAAAATATAAAAGACAATTTCTATATTTAGAAATCTTTTCTTACATTATCTATAATAAGTGACAAAGCTTGATATTACGTGTCCTGTGCGTTAATAAGTTGTAATTATTGTTTAATAATAAGAGTGTTGTAAGCATATGCTTACACGTAATGACGCTTACGCGACTTAACAGCAGGTTAGGATTCAAGCATTATGTTCATACGGCATTAGGAAGTGTGACTCAATGATTGAGTGAACCGCATTAAGGATAATGAGTCATTTATTAGAATCAGGATGATGATGATAAATGAAGTAAGGACACATAAGTTTTGCCAGTGACAGCAGTAGTATGCTGTTAAGTGTAGTAAAAAGGGCAGGATGCCCAGTATCACAATATACTGAATATCATGCAAGGATGCATAGGAAGCAGTGGTGATAGGTAACATGGATGGTTAACAATAAAACCGCATAACAAGAGTGTTATGCGGTTTTATCGTATCTGGGTTTTGCTTATTTATTATCGTGTTAACATCTATCAAATGGCAAATACGCGATCGTTTGATTTTTCATGAATGGCGCAAACTAAAAAAACCGTATGAATCATCATACGGTTTTTTATTGTCTGGTATCTTTAATTTATCTATTGCTCATAAGACGATTTAACTTTTATCAAGTAGTAACTGAATAAAATTAGTATTTATTTTCAGTGCGCCAAGCATCAACTTCACGTTCAGCGTCTTCTTTGTTATGACCATAACGTTCCTGGACTTTACCTACTAGCTTATCACGACTGCCTTCAACATGTAATAAATCGTCATCAGTAAGATCAGCCCATTTTTGTTTTACTGAGCCTTTCATCTGGTTCCAGTCACCTTTTAGAGTATGTTCGTTCATTATTATATTCCTTCTATTATTATCAAAGTGGTTGTAAAGACAATTGTTCCATCTGTCTTTTATTCATTAACTTTTTACTCAGCAAGCTCATATATGAGCCAACTGGTGATATCTAATATAGGCATTCCTAATCCACTTGTCTGTATAGGCAATGTTTAGAGTGTTTCTCCATTATAGTGATTTACACTTCTGTGTTATAAGCCGCTTATTTGTGTAATAACTGACGCGCTTTCTCAGTAATCTACGTAAAAACCGTAAGCAAATTTAGCAAAAATAATTGCGGTTATAGCGTCGCTTAACACCTTTGTCCCAAATCTATGTACGGGTGTTAAACACTTAATGATATACTTTTTAGAGAAATGGCTATAGGCTTATAGTTGAAATTATTTTTATATTTAATAATCATCATATTTAGTAAGTACTTTATAAAGCTTCTATAGATAGACAGTGGATACATTTGACCCAATGAATTTGATAGACATAGCGACTGAAATGCCTACAGAATCAAAGCGTGAGCAAGCCAAAGCCAAAACACGGCATGCTCTGCTAAAAAGTGCGTTGCAACTCTATAGTGCAGAAGGCGCTTGTGGCATGAGTATGAACAAGATTGCAAAAAACGCTGGTATTGCACAGCCCAGTTTTTACAATCATTTCGATAGCTTGGAGGCGCTACAAAACGAGTTGAGTGAGCAGCTCAAACATCACTATCTCTCACCCATGCGTACGGCTTGGATAACCATGCTCAAGGACTATACAACGTTGACAAGCGAGCAGTTTTATCAGCGTTGCCAGTATTGTTTGATCATGATTTTTGATGCAGCTTTTCAAAATATCGAGCTGTTTCAGCGCTTAATCGAAGATGGTTTGCGTGCGACAACGCAGGCAGAACATCAAGAGATATGCCAAAAGGGCGGTGTCACTGATCGTTTATCAGATAAAGGTTTGGGTCGCTTGATTGGTGAGATAAAAGAGTCATGGGCAGAAATATTTGCCCAAGGATTGACGTCAGCGCAGTGTTCTTTTGAAGCCTCTCAAGTCAATCTCTGCGTTGATGTGGCTGTGGCGCAAGTCCATGAGTTGATAATAGGCTGCCACCAAGAGCGATACTCAAGGTCGCAGGCCATTGCTATCTTGTGCAAAAATTTTGATGTGTTGTTTAGTAGTTTTTTTCACGAAAGCTGTCACTAATCAATATAAAAAGTACTGTGGTGAGCAACCTCGTAAAAAAGTGATGGTTATCACATTATTATGAAATGGAATTTATATAGCAGGGATGATCGTAAACACATAATAAGGAGCGTGACCATGAGTAGCAAAGCTGTGCAGGACAACGAACAAACGCATTTTCGGACCTGTAATTTGTGCGAAGCGATGTGCGGTATCGTTATCAAACATGATGGTGACAAAGTACTATCGATTAAGGGTGATAAGGATGACCCGTTCTCACAAGGGTATATTTGCCCAAAAGCGACTGCCTTGCAGGATTTACATGAAGACCCTGATCGTTTGCGCCAGCCTGTCGAGAGAACGAAAGATGGCTGGAAGGAAATTAGCTGGCCTGATGCCTTGGACAAAGTAGCAGTAGGCATCAAATTCGTACAGCAAAAACATGGCAAAAACGCCCTTGGGATCTACCTTGGCAATCCAAATGTCCACAACTTGGGCGGGATGCTAACGATTAAGCATCTACTGGGTAGCATCAAGACGCGCAGTCGTTTTTCTGCCACTTCCATCGACCAGTTACCCCATCACATCGTGAGTATGCATTTATTCGGTCATATGCTGCGTATTCCTGTTCCTGACATCAATCGTACCCAATACATGCTCATCATAGGTGGTAATCCGCTGGCGTCTAACGGCAGTATTATGACCGCACCAAACATGCGCCAAAAACTAAAAGACATCAAAGCTCGCGATGGTAAAGTGGTGGTGATTGACCCAAGACGGACCGAAACCGCAGAGATTGCAAGCGAGCATCATTTCATACGCCCAGCGACCGACGTGTTATTGCTACTAGCAATGCTGAACGAAACCTACGCGCAAGGTTATGCCGATAAAGCGCGGCTTAACAATAATAAAGCGGTGTCGTTAGCTCCAGAGATTGAGCGAATCGCAGACTTTGCCAAAGATTATAGTGCAGAGTCAGTGGCCAGCATTACTGGTATTGCCGCAGTTGACATCAAACGCATGGTGACAGAGTTTTGTGAAGCACCGAGCGCCGTCTGTTATGGCCGTATGGGCGTCTCAGTACAAGCGTTTGGCTTGTTAAGCCAGTATCTGATTATGGTGATAAATATCGTCACTGGGCGCTTAGATGAAGCCGGTGGCTTGATGTTCCCTAAACCTGCGGTGGATGTGGTCAATAACTCAGGCCCTGGCTATTTGGGCAAGCGCCACAGCCGAGTGAATAATTTGCCCGACTTCAATGGCGATTATCCAGTGGTTGCCATGGCGGATGAGATGTTGGTAGAAGGCGAAGGACAATTAAAAGGATTTATGACGGTTGCAGGCAATCCTGTTTTGAGTACCCCCAATGGTGAAAAATTGGATACGGCGCTGGCAAACTTGGACTTTATGGTGTCGTTGGATTATTTCATCAATGAAACCAGTCGTCATGCCCATATTATTTTGCCACCCGTCTCACCTTTAGAGCGCGATCATTACGACGTGACCTTTAACAACTTTGCGGTACACAATGTCGCTAAATATTCAAAAGCCTTGTTTCGTAAACATAAAAAAGCCAAACACGATTGGCAGATTTATTTAGAGCTGGCAAAGCGTCTGGATAAAAAAGTATCGATGGCTACTAAGGTTGAACGCCTACTCATCAGTGTCTTGGGACCGAAATTCATACTTGATCAAGGCCTAAGACGCGGCCCCTATAAAGGTTTGAATTTAAAAAAATTGAAAAAAAATCTGCACGGCGTTGACTTGGGGCCGCTCAAACCAATGCTGCCACAAGCCTTAAAGCACAAAGATCAGAAAATCCATCTAAATGTAGATTTTTATCAAGCAGATTTAGACCGTGTACAAGCGATGATGCAAGATTATGACGACACACAAATCTTACTCATAGGTCGTCGCCATGTACGTAGCAACAATTCTTGGTTGCATAACAGCCAGCGCTTGGTCAAAGGCAAGTCTCGTTGTACGCTCATGCTGCATCCAGAAACAGCAGAGCAGCACGGTATTAAAGACGGTCAAGATGTGAGAGTGACCTCTCGAGTAGGCAGCGTGGTCATTACAGCAGAAGTGACCGATGAGCTGATGCCAGGTGTTGTCAGTATTCCGCATGGTTTTGGTCATGGACGTAAAGGCGTTAAGCAAAAAATTGCGCAAGCCCATGCTGGTGTCAGTGTGAACGATCTGACAGACGATACATTGATTGATACATTAAGTGGTAATGCAGCGGTGAATGGCGTGCCAGTGCAATTAGAGGCAGTCGCGCCTGAAACGTCTAATCTGGACACTACTGACTCAAAAACTGATTCACCAACCACTACATCTGATAGCGAATCCAGCAGTGCAGCCTAGGCTAGACAGACTTAGCTTGTATAAAAAAGCGCTCATATGTAGTTCATCCACTATAAAATAAAGATAGCGAGACTGATATAAATTTTGCGCCGCCTCTGTCTGTAAAGGTACAGCAAGTAAGAAAAGTTTATATCAGTATTGCATGATAATGGATGTTATTTTTTTATTTAGGACTGACTATCGTTACATTAAGCGCCTTTCTTATGCGGTTATGCCCACAAAGTCAAAATCGACAGCGGGTGTCTCGCCTTGCATCAATAAGCTCAGCGCCTTTGCCGAACCGCAGGCATGTGTCCAACCAAGCGTTCCATGACCGGTATTGAGCCACAAATTATCGTAGGTCGAATCCACATTATGACTGCCGTGACGAACTTGACCCACATGGGCGCGTCCAATTAAAGGCACATTAGAGGGCGTCATAGGTCGCAGTCCTGTCCAATACTGGACAGAGTTTGCAATGATGCCTTTTGGAAATAATTGCTGTACGCGCTTGGTAATGGCTTCGCAGCGCACCGTATTCAAATCTAAATTATAGCCATTGAATTCTGCCGTCCCTGCGACTCGTAGTTTGTCACCAAGACGTGAAGTCACCAGCTTAAATTCGTCATCAATAAGGCTGATAAAAGGAGCATGGTGCGGCGCACGAGGATTAACTTGATAAGTGGCTGAATAGCCTTTTGCAGGAAAAATAGGCAGATGAATACCAAGCGTCTTCATCAATGGCGCACTATAACTGCCAAGCGCCAATACGTGGCTATCAGCACTAAAGGTTTGGGCGTTTTCGCCTTTGGGTCTGATGGTAATACTATGGATACGTGGTCGACTGGCTTGCGTGTCGGTATTGAGAGCTAAAATCTCGGTGTCATATAAAAAACGGACGCCCGCTTCTATACAGCGCTGAGCAAGCCGCTGGGTAAAGAGGTGCGCATTGCCAGACTCATCGCGACTGGTATACGTCGCTCCCGTGAGTTTGTGAGCAATGTGATACAGCGCTGGCTCCAGACTCACGGCGTTATTGATATCAATGACGTAGCGCTCACAGCCAAGTGCTTGCATGCGTTCTGTGGGTTTGAGAGCGGCATCAAACTCGGCCTGACTGGTATAAAAATGCATGATACCGCGAGTCTGCTGCTCGTAATCAATGCCAATATCAGCCCGCAATTGTTGCAAGGCATCCCGTGAATACAGCCCCAGACGTATCATTTGTACCAAATTGGCATCGGCTTTGTCAGCGCGGCATTCTTGCAAAAACTGCATGGCCCATTTGAGCTGCGCTTTATCCGCACGAAGCCGATAAAGCAACGGAGCGTCCTCTTTAAACAACCACTTAAGCGCTTTCATCGGCGTGGCTGGATTGGCCCAAGGCGTGGCATGCGAGACCGATATCTGACCACCATTGGCAAAAGACGTTTGCATGCCTGCCGCTGATTCGCGCTCAATCACAGTCACGTCATAACCAGCTTGACGTAGATACCATGCGGTGGTCACGCCCACCACACCTGCTCCGAGTACCACAATATGTGTCATAGGACGCTCTGCTGCGTTTTAGTAAAATAGGTAAGAGATATACGGATTGTTTGGGGCTATTTTGCGCGAGCAACATCTGCTTGTAGGGCAGGCGGTAAATCCAATACCGTTAACTCACTCTCAGCAAGGTGTTCTGGGCGAGCCACCACGAGCGCTTCAAAACCCTCAGCCGTCGTTAGGGTATTGACCACTTGGATTTTGTCCAGCTTATCCCCTGCTGTTGGCGCGGTACCTGCGCCTTTTACACTGGAGCCTTTTACATAGTGTAAAAATGCTTTTGGGGCAGATTTAAAATAGATACGAGCAATGACTTCTTGACCCAAGTAGCAGCCTTTGTCGTAGTCCATGCCGCCACGCTGATGCAGGCGCAGCTCTTGTGGTTGGAACTCACCTTGAGTGGCGGCAACGATCCAATAGTTGCCCGTAGCAAGACTACATTGCATCCACGCTTGCGTGTCTTTGGGCGTATTATGATCTTCTTTATGACTAAAAGTGGGCTCATCTGCCAGTACACAGGGATAAATAGCAATCGGTTCGCTGGTATCAAATTTAGAAAATGCCCCGAACTTTTTCAAGTGCGATTGTAGAGATGCGGCACAATCGGCACTAATGACCACATCATATTGTTTTTCTGCCTGTTTTTTAATCCAAATACCAAATTCAATCCGACCTTTTAAATTGCCGATAGCTGCGGCTTGGTAGCTCAGTCCAAGTTTAGTGACATCACAGGTAAGCTGACCTTGGAGGAATTTTTCCGCGTCTTCCCCTTGAATGGTGAGTTGGGCAAACTGCGGCAGTATTGATGTGTCTGAAACTTGAGTCATTATTATTATCCTTCTAATAAAAGTGTATTTAGTAAAGGTATGAGCAGCAAAATTGAGTGAGAAAAAAGCGTAAAAATAAATCTGGATGTAGCTACAAAGAGTACCACAAAACCGACAGTCATAAAAAATGTCATCGCTTGGCTATAGCTTGGGGCCGACACCCAATTTTCAAAGGTACAAATTGGTTAAAGGTGACGAGTTACGGTACAATGTGAGCTCCAGAATACCCCTAATTTACGATGGCTGCCGAGGAAATAATGAGCTTACCTAATTGTCCAAAATGTGATGCTGAATATACGTACGAAGATGGTGCGTTACTGGTATGTCCGATGTGCGCTCACGAGTGGACGGCGGCTGAGACGGATGCGGCGCAAGCTGAAGACCAAGATGCCGTCATCCGCGATGCGGTGGGTAATGAGTTACAGGATGGCGACGCGGTCACCGTGATTAAAGATTTAAAAGTTAAAGGTTCCTCAATCGTCATCAAAGTGGGCACTAAAGCAAAAAGCATTCGCCTGTTGCCAGACGCGACCGATGGTCACGATATTGACTGCAAACTTGATGGTTATGGTCCTATGAAGCTCAAATCTTCTGTGGTTAAAAAAGCATAAATTGTAAAAATGTCTTGAAAGATTTGATAGTAAACAAATATAAGACTGACGACATTTAGAAAATACAGACCGTATAGAATATAAAACCTATAAATAGAGAACAGCTATGAGTACTAAAAACGAACAGCTATTTGCACAAGCCCGTAAACATATCCCAGGTGGCGTCAATTCACCCGTCCGCGCTTTTGCAGGGGTCGGTGGTACGCCAATCTTTATGCACCGTGCCAATGGCAGCAAAATCTATGACACCGAAGACAATGCTTATATTGATTATGTTGGTTCTTGGGGCCCAATGATTTTGGGTCATGCGCATCCAAAAGTCATTGATGCGGTCAAAAAAGCCGCTGACGATGGTTTGAGCTTTGGGACACCAACGCCGTTTGAAACGACGGTTGCTGACAAGATTTGTGAGATTGTGCCAAGTGTTGAGATGATTCGTATGACCAGCTCAGGGACAGAAGCGACCATGAGTGCGATTCGTTTGGCGCGCGGCTACACTCAGCGTGACAAAATCGTCAAATTTGAAGGCTGCTACCATGGGCATTCAGACAGTCTGCTGGTAAAAGCAGGCTCAGGCATGCTCGATATCGGTGAGCCAACGTCTAAAGGCGTGCCAGCGGATTTTGCGAAGCATACCATTACGATTCCTTATAATGATCCACAGGCGATCAAAGACTGTTTTGAGAAATGGGGCGACGAGATTGCTTGCGTTATCTTGGAGCCTATCGCTGGCAACATGAACATGGTCATTCCGGCGCAAGAATTCCATGATACCCTGCGTGCAGAATGTACCGCCAATGGCGCTGTGCTTATCTTTGATGAGGTCATGACAGGATTCCGCGTGGGTCTGGGCGGTGCGCAAGCACATTTTGGTATCACCCCTGATTTGACATGTTTTGGCAAAATCATCGGTGCAGGTCTACCAGTCGGTGCGTTTGGCGGTAAAGAAGAGATTATGTCTTGTATCGCACCCCTTGGCGGCGTGTATCAAGCTGGTACATTATCAGGTAATCCGCTAGCAATGCGTGCTGGTATTGCGATGTTTGAAGACTTAACGGCAGAGGGTTTTTACGAAGACTTATCTGCTAAAGTCGATCATCTGGTCGATGGCTTCCAAGCGGCAGCTGACAAGCATGGTATCAACCTACGTACTAATAAGCTTGGCGGTATGTTTGGTATGTTCTTTGTCAAAGACAGCACAACTGAAACGCCAAAAAACTTTGATGACGTGACAGAATGCGATATGGATGTGTTCAATACTTTCTTCCACGGTATGCTCGATCGTGGTATTTACCTTGCGCCATCGGCTTATGAAGCAGGTTTTATGTCTATCAAACATAGTGCAGAAGATATTGATGCGTCGATTGCTGCTGCTGATGAGATTTTTGCAAACATGGCAAAGCAATAATTTGACCGCTTAACGCTGTTTTTTTAGAATACGTGGTTTTAAACCATTGCCAGCACAAGTAAATCCATTACTGTGCTGGTTTTTTTCTGGCTCTGTCGTATTTGCGATCTTTTAAACTTAGATTACCGCGTAGTACATCACTATACATGCGAAAATCGCTGGCAAAGCTTTTGAGCGGAAATTTAAAAGAGGCTGGTTTGTTTTTTTCGAAGAAAAAATGCCCAACCCATGCACAGGCGTAGCCGGCAGCAATACCTTTTAGTAAGGGGGTTGGAGAGCGGTCTTTGACAGATTTTGCTAGACCTAATAGACCAAAGCTGCTGCCAGCAAAATGCAAACGGCGACATGCCATGTTTTGATGTTCACCCAAATAAAAATCGTAAAAATTTTGTTTTATCGAAGGATCGGCTTTTATAAGGTCTGTTTTGGTAGTTTTATTGGTGTAATCGCCATCCTGAGTGGCTGCAGTTTCGGTCGAGAGCGCTGTGTCATTGAGGTTCATGGTTTAGCATCCTTGCTAGTCATTTATTATATATCACGTATGATGTACCCATTTATGCACCGATCAAAACACGTTTGAATAGACATCATGGCGGCTTTTATTTTTACTCTACATGTATAACTACTCAGTAAGTAACTGTTATCTATTATAATATTCTTAAATTTTAATGTAGCAAACCAATCTGGTGAATACAAGTAACAGATGCGCCGCATGCGTCCATTATTTCATGAATAGTGTATTTGTCTTTATGTGCCAATGTTGTGTCTCTTGCCAGTTTTTGGCATAAATGCTTTAATGGTGGCAATTACATCGGTTCGCATAAATGTCATGTTTTCTGCCCGTGTAATTTCTATCGGTTCTTTGTCTCACTTTTAATCCCTATTCTTCCTATTTATCTGACATGGTAACGATTTCTCCTATGCCTATTGACTATCTTAAAAACCCACCTCTCACTGACGATGAGATGATGGCAGCTATCGATATCGGTTCCAACAGTTTTCATTTGGCCATTGCTCGTCTTGATCATGGTGAGGTGAGAAAAGTAGTTTCTATGTCTGAAAAGGTTCAGCTGGCGGCTGGACTGGACGAAAATAATATCTTAAGTGCGGCCGCTGAAAAGCGTGGTCTTGAATGCTTAAGCCGTTTTGTGGCACGCTTGGATTCGGTACCACCCGAACGTCTTCGTGTGGTAGCAACAAACGCGTTGCGACAAGCCAAAAACTCCAACGATTTTATCGCTCATGCCAATAAAATTTTGCCAAAGCCCATCGAAATTATTGCAGGGCGAGAAGAGGCGCGATTGATTTATTTGGGTGTCTCTCACACCAATGCCAGTAGCGACAAGCGCTTGGTCATTGATATCGGCGGCGGTTCAACAGAATTTATCATCGGTCAAGGCTTCGATCCGCTATTGACCGAAAGCTTGCAAATGGGTTGTGTGGCTTTCACGCAAAAGTATTTTGCTGATGGTCAAATTACCAAAGAAGCTTTTACCAAAGCCATGTCAGGTGCGCGTAAAGAAGTGCTCGCTATCAATGGTCGTTACCAAAAAATGGGCTGGACCAGTGTGGTTGGCTCGAGTGGTACGATTAAAGCGGTGCGCAATGTCTTGGTATCAAAAGGCTGGGCTGATGAGCAAGAGTGCATCACCTATAAAGGCGTTAAAAATCTCGAAAAATTACTGCTCAAAACAGGTCATGTCGATAATATTGATCTAGAAGGTGTCAAGGAACACCGTAAAGCCATATTTCCTGCAGGAGTAGCAGTACTGCGCGCTGTGATGCAAGTATTGGGTATTGACACCATCAGCTATTCAGACGGGGCGCTACGTGAAGGCGTCATGTATGACATGCTTGGACGCTTTGCGAGTGAAGATGTGCGTGACCGTAGTGTACTCGCCCTCATTAAGCGCTATTCAGGCGATAAAAAGCAAGCAAAACAAGTGGTAAAAACCAGCCGGGCTTTGTTCGAGCAAGTGAAGAAAAGATTGCTTTTGAGTAGTGATGATGGTGATTTGCTCAGACGGGCGGCTTTTTTGCATGAAATTGGCCTTGCGATCAGTCACAGTAGCTATCATAAACACAGTGCTTATTTGCTCGAGTATTCTGATATCCCAGGGTTTTCGCAAGTTGATCAAAAGCGTATGGCACAACTGATGCTCAATCATCGTCGTAAGCTCAAAGCAGATATGCTGGAGCAAACTCTTAACATCGGTGGTGATCAGCTCGTTTATTTGTGTCTACTGTTGCGTCTTGCGGTGCTGGCGCATCACAGCCGTAGCGATCAGGAGTTACCAGAGCTGCAGCTAGAAATCATTGAAGATAATTGCTGGCAAATCACGGTGGCTAATGATAGTGAACATTATGCTTTTTTGCTGCCTGACCTTTATACTGAAGTCGATCAATTTGCAAAGTGGGGCGTGAAGCTAAGCATTGTCGCTGCTTAAAACGGTGAGTGGTTACTATTGTAATGATGGCGTTAAAGATTAACGTAACAAAAGCTGCTTTGTCAGTAATGCCATGCCAAATAAGATGTGCTACTATAGCTTCTATTGAGTTTACAACTGTACTTTCATTATCTAAAAATAGATAACGATACCATTATTATGTATAACGATTAAAGGGAAGCGTCTATGAGCACTGTCTGGGATAGTGTGCAGCTTGCACGACATGCCAAGCGTCCATTATTTATGGACTATGTTAATCAGCTATTTACCGAATTTGATGAGTTGCATGGCGACCGTGCTTATGCCGATGACAAAGCCATTCTAGGCGGACTTGCGCGCTTCGACGGTAAACCTGTGATGGTCATTGGTCAACATCGTGGTCGTAGCACTCGTGAGCGTATTGCTCATAACTTTGGTATGGCAAACCCTGAAGGTTACCGCAAAGTGATTCGTTTGGTCAAAATGGCTGAGCGCTTTAATATTCCAGTGATGACTTTCGTAGACACCCAAGGTGCCTATCCGGGTATTGGCGCTGAAGAACGTGGACAAGCACAAGCTATTGCCGAAAGTATCGCTGTTTTTTCTAGCCTAAAAGTCCCTATTATTGTGACTATTATTGGTGAAGGTGGTTCTGGTGGTGCATTGGCGATTGGGGTGGGTGACAAAGTAAACATGCTGCAAAACAGTATCTATTCGGTCATCTCTCCTGAAGGCTGTGCTTCTATCCTGTGGAAAACGGCTGAAAAAGCACAAGATGCCAGTGAAGCGTTGAAACTGAATGCGATTAATCTGCATCAGATGGGTTTGATTGATGCCGTTATCGAAGAAGGGGAAGGCGCTCATATCCAGCCGCAGCCTGTGATGAATGCTTTGAAGGCGCTGATTGCTGAGCAATTGGACGAGATTATAGATTTGGATGCACAAAAGCGTTGTGAGTTACGCTATGAGAAGCTGAAGTCTTTTAACTCAGATGTGATGTTGCCTTGCTAGTTTGAGCTCGAGCTTTTTATGTGAGAGCGCCAAGCTTAGTGCTAAAATAAAAACGTGTCATTTAATGGCGCGTTTTTTTATGCCTATGAACTAATCTATGAACGGATAGAACAGAACGGTTAAGCAACATTAACCATAGGCTTTTTAGGATCAAACTTTATAAGATTACAAACGCTTATGAAAATTCATGCCATGCGTATAATGTCGATTTTAAAGTACATTGACTGTAGCCGGTACAACATGAAAACGATACATGAGAGGCTACGTGCGACTGCTATAAGTATTCCTTTTTAAAGTCAATCGACTATACAATTCATATGACCATCAAATAAGCAGGGTTAACTATGACCAGTAGTGCCATCGTGCCACATCCCATTGAGCCCATAGCAGCGCGACCTACCGATGCCAAATTGGCAGCCGCATTTTTGAATAGCTTATCTGACTATGGTGCACGGCTGCATGGTCGGCGTATTTGGCTGGCTTGTAGTGGTGGCCGTGACTCATTGGCGCTCGCCGCATTATGTGTCCAGCTTTATCGCCAAGGGAAGTTACCGTTTTTGCCACAGCTTTTACATGTCGATCATCGTCTGCAAGCGGACAGTCACCACTGGTCGATGCATGTGGCACAGTGGGCGCAAAAGCAGCAACTGCCGTGTCATGTCTTACAAGCACAAGTGAACGGTCATGATGAGCAAGCCGCGCGGCAGGCACGCTATGACGTTATACGCGCCCATATGAATCAAGACGATGTATTACTATTGGCGCACCACGCTGATGACCAAGCAGAAACAGTGCTTATGCGTCTGATTCAAGGAGCAGGCGTTAACGGTCTGTCTGGTATACAGCCTTGGCGAGTACAAACGCAAGGGGCGCATCGCATTATATTATGGCGACCTTGGCTCACCGTTCAGCGCGCCGATATCAGTGCTTATGCCACGCGCTTGCAGCTCCCTTATATTGACGATCCGACCAATGAGACTGGCGATAACGTACGCAGTGGTCTGCGACGGGATATTATGCCAATGCTCGCGGAATACAATCCAAATGTCATCGATAATATTGCTCGTAGCGCGCAGCTACTGAGCGATGCAGAGGCGACTGTTCGAGCTCAAGCGATACAAGATGTAGAGCAAACCGCTATTGGCTCATTACAATTGTCTTCTGCTCAGCGAGTACTCGATATTGATAAATTAGCAGCGCTACCGTTGCATCGACAGCGCCAACTATTGCACCACTGGCTTGGTCAAGATGAGCCGTTACCACCAGCCAAACAACTGATAGATGATGTGATACAGCTAAGCCAACGCTGTGATCATGATCATCAAACCGAGTTATTTTGGCAAGGTCGCAAGCAGTCCTATACCATTCGTCGCTACCGCCAGCAGCTGTATCGCTTGAGCAGTGATTGGCTAAAATGGCTTAAGATGCCGCTTACTGAACAGGTAGAGTTAAATTGTAATCTTAATTTAGTTCCTGATGTTGCTGCTACCAAATCTACGCTCGTAAGCTTGCGTATGAGTCCAGACTTTATGTGGCAACTGCACGTGACCCCAAATGTGTTGGCGCAACTATCAGATCATAATAGCAATAGTAAAAACGGTGAAACAGCGACTAAACAAGTATTAAAAATAGCGCCATTAAATCGCCAGCAGCGCATTCAAACTAGACAGGCTTCAAGCCCACAATCAGGCAAAAAGCTGTACCAAACACTGGGTATTCCACTTTGGTTGCGAGAGAGTTTGGTGGTGGTAAGTGTAGCTTTAGAAAATGAAGCCAGAAATGAAAAAATTGCAAGTGAGCCAGCAAAGGAGATTCCGATATTATTACTATCACCTTTTGAGAGCTGGCATTTGAGTTCTGCTGATCTATCTAGTCAGCTCACAGAAAGTCTACTCAGTGAGCTGGTGAATAGTCATTTGCGTATTCAATAGTATCTGTTAAAAAACGGATGACGTTGTTTAGCTGCATTGAGTTTTTTGTTACTTGATACGCGTTTTGACCGTTTGAATTTCTCAAACGATGGCGGTGGCAGTATGTTAAACTGAGTGTCATTTTACCTAGCATTATGTTAGTTTTAATGCCTTTGAATTTTGCGAGTAGGAGACAAGTATGTCAGTATTAGATAACAAGAAAATCAGCTTCATTGGCGGCGGTAATATGGCGCAGGCCCTGATTAGTGGGCTGATTGGCTGCGGTATCCAACCGAATCTAATTACGGTTGCTGACCCTAATCTGTCTGTACGTGAACAATTGGCAGCGAAAGGATTGAACACCGTCGATCCTACTGCCGATGCAAATGCAGCGGTTATCGATGCTGACATCGTAGTACTGGCGGTAAAGCCACAAGTCATGAAAGCGGTTATTGGCGCGTTTGCTGACGCCTTGAGCAGTCAATTGGTGATTTCAGTCGCGGCAGGCTTATCGACGGAGCTGTTATCTAACATGTTAAATGGTTACCGCAATATTGTACGTGCGATGCCGAACACACCCGCTATGATTCAGATGGGTGCCACAGGGCTATATGGTACGGACAATATTTCTGCTGAGCAAAAACAATTAGCCACTGCTGTGATGGAAGCTTCAGGCTTGGTCATGTGGGTTGAAGATGAAGCGCATATGCATGCGGTTACGGCCGTGTCAGGTTCAGCGCCCGCTTATATGTTTTACTTTATCGAATCGATGGTCGATAAAGGCATCGCCTTAGGACTAGATACAGAGCAGGCGTCGGCACTGGCACTACAAACTATGATAGGCGCCGCAAAAATGGCGATGGATAGTGAAGATGCGCCCGCTGAATTACGTCGCAAAGTAACGTCTCCAAATGGCACCACTCAAGCGGCAATTGAGTCCATGCAAGCCAATGATATTGGTCGCCAAATTGGTGAAGCCATGCAAGCTTGTTATGATCGCAGCCAAGCGTTAAGTGAAGAGATGAGTAAATAGTTTACTCTATGGTATCAAGTGCGTTATTGCTGCAACCGATAATGCACTTGAAGTAATACCGCGCCCACACCTACATGACACTTGTCACCCTATAACCTGTTAATAAGATCATATTGAGTAGCACTTCATGAACAACATGTTATTTCAAATCTTTGATTTGGTCACCACATTCGCCATGATGTTGGTATTTATTCGCTTTATGCTACAGTTTGCAGGAATGGACGCCAGAAACCCCATGATTGCCCCAGCCTATAAAGCGACACATATTGTCGACGTATTTGGACGTATTTTTCCAACTGTCGCCCAAGGTCGTATCAGTATTGCTGCCATTGTGCTTATGTTTTTGATTCGCCTTATTGATATTTCAGGGAAAGCGGCGCTCACGCATAAAGGCATTGCCCCCGTGCCGTTATTTTTTACGGGTACAACAAGTTTAGTGTTAGATTTCTTGCGTCTATGCCGCTATTTGGTAATAGGCTCTATTATCGTTAGCTGGATTGTGGTGTTTACCCGATCTGAGCATCCCATCATTGGTATTATTATCAATCTTGCTGAGCCTATCTTGGCGCCGTTTCGCCGCATCACGCCAAACTTAGGTATGCTGGATTTATCACCAATGGTTGCTTTCTTTGCATTTTATTTGCTTGAGATATTTATTGGTGGTTTGACAGCCAATTTTATGCCCATGCTGGGATAGGCTGACGTTAGTTACTGAAATCAGCATTGACTGTTTATAAAATTTTGAACCAAGAAGGCGCTCTATCTATTTAGAGCGCCTTTTTTAATTCAGTTGAACCTGTTTAAGATAGCGTATTATCTGTGTGACTACATGAATAGGAAGACCAATACATTAAATGCGAACGAAGCGATTGGGTATCAGTTGGGCGTCGGCATTGTCAGGATGCGGAACATCAGCCGCGCGCAGTGTCTGGGTAATCCACCTGTCTGCTGCTTTGACGGCATCAACAAGCTCATCCCCCATGGCTAAACGTCCCGCAATAAAGCTGGCGAGTGAGCAGCCTGATCCGTGGAATTCACCCTCTAAGCGTGGCAAAGTACTCTGATGTATCATCTCGCCTTTGACATATAGATACTGTTCGATATCACCGCTATCAAAATCATGCGAGGTTTTGACAAGGACCGCATGCGTACCCTGCGCGCATAGTTTTTGTGCGCCAGCGTGTAGATCTTGCTCACCGCTCAAAGCGCGCAGCTCATGACTGTTGGGCGTCACTAAAGTGGCGTAAGGCAACAGCTTCTTGAAGGCAGCTACTAGTGTCTTTTCGTCACCCAAGCTACCGCCACTGTTGGCGACCAATACAGGGTCTAACACGAAAGGCACCGTAGCAGCGATCACGCGCTCAGCAAATAGGCCGGTCAGCATTGCGATGTTGTCAGTTGTGCCTAGCATACCTGATTTGATGACAGCGACTGGTAAATCATCGAGCACTGTCGTGGCTTGCGCCTTGACTAGGTTTGCAGCACAGGCGTCAAAACCAAATACTTGCTGTGAGCTTTGTATGGTAATTGCTGTACACGCGACGGTAGCGTAGGCACCTGCTTGCCCAATGGCCTCAATATCTGCTTGTAGTCCGGCGCCGCCTGAGGGATCCAATCCTGAAAAACACAGTACCACTGGTCGCATAACACTTCCTTTTATATGGTTTGAAATGAACAGCAAATACTATAGCCATCTACCGGCAAAAAAGCCATAGTCGTCCAAATGCTGCGCTTAGATACATGACACATCGATAAATATCACGTTAGAGAGCCAAAGGACTATTTTTGCCAAAGTTTTATCTACTCAAACGTCTATAAATGCCTATAAATAAATAATTATACGAAAACTCTCATAAATCTGTAGACAACGCTTGCAATTCGTTTTGGCTTTGCTATAATACTCGCCCACGACATAAGACGTATCGTTAGCAATGATACTGAGTTTATAGTTATTTTATAAGCGTTTTATATCGTTCGGTGAAGTGGGTGAGTGGCTGAAACCAGTTCCCTGCTAAGGAACCATACGTGTAAGCGTATCGAGGGTTCGAATCCCTCCTTCACCGCCATTTATTCAGTTGTTATTAGAGTAATAAAGCAATATATTGGCGTTAAGTCTTTTTAGTTATTAGATCAAAAATTAATTTGAATTTAGTAAAAAAAGATATTGACACAAGCGATATTATCTATATAATAGCCAACCTAATTTACTGAAATTGTTTTTAACAACTCGGTAAATGATTTGCAAAGTACGCGCTTGTAGCTCAGTTGGATAGAGCACTTGGCTACGAACTAAGGGGTCGGGAGTTCGAATCTCTCCAAGCGCACCATTTTGCATAATCAATTAAATCAATCGCCTGTCTTATGACAACTTGGCGATTTTTTTATGTCTATAGGTTTTGTCTGATACCATTATTTTGTCACACAGTGACACCTTATGATAATGTACGCTAAGACTGTGAATTACGGTACAATAGAGACATTATTCACTGCTTGCTATGAGCTTGTCCATGTCAAAGAGTTTATCCAAACGCCCAGCAAAAGCGGCCAATAAGTCAATGCCTAAGCGCAACCCTTCTACACAACCACTGCCTGATAAAGAACCAACGATCGCTAAGCCAACGACTCGCGTTGTGGCGATTATCTATGATGGTATGTTAATTTTGGCATTGCTGTTTCTGGTCGGGACAATACTTACCGTGATAGGTACAGTGCTGACGATGCAGACAGGGACACAATCATCGCAAGCACAGTCGCTACCGACATGGTATCAGAACGTGGTAATGACGCCATCTTTTGTACTAACGCTGGTCGCATTTTATGGCATATTTTGGCGCCGCGGTGGGCAGACATTGGGTATGCAAACTTGGCGATTAAAAACGGTGAACAACTCAGGTCACTTGCTGACATGGGGACAGTCTTTTAAACGTATCCTAGCGGCATGTTTGATGCCATTACTATTTGGTATTATTGGTAGTCTTATCGGCGGATCGCGTGCTTTATTATTAACCAGCGCCTTTTTGGGTTTGATATTTAATTACGCATTTTGTGTGTTCAATCGTCGTGGTCTTGCGGTGCAAGATATGCTATCCAACACCATTACCCTAAAAATGCCAAAAGTAGCACACGAAGGGTTATGGAGTGGATTCAAAAATCGTAAGAAAAACCAGAAAAGTCAGTAGGGTAAAAATGCACTCAGTCTACTGTCTGTCGTTCGTTTAAGCACATTGTTTTAAATAGCAAAAACTACATGTTGACGGTTTGAATAAGCCATCCTGTATAGCCTACAAAAAATAGTACCAGCGTGGTACCAGAAAGACGGCCAAATTTACGCTTGGTCATATACACATAAACACATAGAGCAACGAGCAATAAGGTAATTGCGCCCATTGTCAGGACATCACGCGACAAGATAACAGGGTTGACAGTGATGGGTGCAATCAAGGCTGCAAGACCAACGACGCCCAGCGTATTGAATATATTAGAGCCAATAATATTGCCCAGTGCCATGTCATGTTCGCCTTTGCGTGCCGCTGACAAGCTCGATACCAGCTCAGGCAATGACGTGCCGACAGCGACAATTGTCAATCCAATAATCAGCTCGCTCAATCCCCAAAAAGTGGCCAGCTCCACCGCGCCCCAAACGATTGCACGTGAGCTTATGACCAGCATTAGAATACCGATAAATAAAGAGCCAAGTCCTCGTGCAACGCTTTGTTCGGCTTTTTCTTCGTCTATTTCTGTTACTACATCGTCTTCATGTTCATGATAGCCTTCACGTAGGCTCAGAAAAATCTGCATCCCCAATACCGCGATGAGCAATACCACTAGGACAATGCCGTCAACTGCGCTCAATGCGCCATCACGCAGTTGCCATGCCGCTATAACGGTAATCCCTACTAAGATGGGCAAGTCACGTTTTACGATAGCCTTACGAATGATAATAGGGCTAATTAATACCGTTGCGCCTAGGACTAAAGCAATATTGATAATATTAGAGCCATAAGCATTACCCAGCGCCAACTCAGGGCTGCCTTCTATTGCTGCCAGCACTGACACAACCATTTCAGGCGCTGACGTTCCTATTCCTAATATCAAAACACCAATCAAAAAGCTAGGTACACTGAACTTCTTTGCCAGTGTGGTCGCCCCGTCAATAAAAACATCCGCACTCCAAACCAAAATTGCTAATCCAATGAGTATCGCAATAACAGCCAGCCACATTAGTATTGTTCCTTATCAATTATCAAAAATCGTCATAAAAAATATAAATTTCCTAGGATGTGTTGTTACTCAGATTTTAAGACCACTCGCTGTATCAATGGGCTAATTAATAACACATCCTAAGCATAAAGGTATAAAAAAAGCTGAATCTACATGTGGATTCAGCTTTTGTATTAGTATAAAGGTTTTGACTAAATAATAACAATAACTTCAACAGTTTAGTTGATCAGTTATGTCTATTCTGTCCGAAGATTTTGTGTTTTTTCAATCTAAGCCACTTGGACAGGAATGATGTTGGCGGTATCTTTCACCGTGTTGTCTTCGTTGCAGTAGACAAGCTTTGGTTGATACGTTGATGCTTCCACTTCATCAAAATGGGCGTAAGCGCAGATAATGACGATATCACCTAAGTCTGCCATATGAGCTGCAGCACCATTTAATGAGATAATCCCAGAGCCTGCTTCAGCACGGATGGCATAGGTGCGAAAGCGCTTGCCATTGGTCACATTATAGATATCGATAGACTCATTTTCACGTAGTCCAGCGAGATCGAGCAGATCACCGTCGATACCACACGAGCCTTCGTAATGCAGTTCGGCATGGGTGACACGGGCACGGTGTAACTTGCATTTAAGCATATTAAGTAGCATAGGTTGCTTCCTTAGCGTAGCTGATATTAGTTAACTAAATCAAAAGGTTAATAGAGATTAACTTGCTAAAATAAAAGACTGCTGACCTGTATATGGTGTTATTCAGGCAATTTAAAACCATTGATTTGTGCACGCGCTTTTTCGACATCCCCAGCTAACAATAAGGGTAATGCCTCAAAAGCAGCTGTCAAAGCGCTATCGATGGCAATCTGCTCATTAGGAGCAGCTTTGGAAAGCACATGGCCACTGACTTTTGATTTATGGCCTGGATGCCCAATACCAATGCGTAGACGATGAAAATCATTGCCGATATGAGGCGTAATATCCCGTAGACCGTTATGACCACCATGTCCACCATTGGTTTTGAGCTTGATACTTCCAGCAGGAATATCGAGCTCATCATGAGCAATCAATAATTCGTCATTATTGATTCCATAAAAGTTGACCATCGGCACCACTGACTGACCAGACTTATTCATAAAGGTCAATGGCATCAAAAGCCGCACATCAGACCCATGAATACGTCCACGCCCCGTCACGCCATGAAATTTTTTGTCATGGGAGAGGGTGATATTAAATTCCTGAGCCAAATGATGGACAAACCAAAATCCAGCGTTATGCCGCGTAAACATATACTGCTCACCAGGATTACCAAGACCGACGATAAGCTTTATGGCCATAAAAACACCCTGCTTGAATGTAATAAATGAGTGGTAAGGTTTGCTACAGCATAAAACATTGTCGAGTCATATTCAAAAAGATGGTGTGACAGAACTGTCTTAGCTTACCAATAATGGTGTCCAAACCCTACTTACAAAAACAGCAGGAGATCTGAATCACCTGCTGTTTTTTTGACTGAATAAATCATCGATTATATGCACTACAACGAGTGGCTATATAAAGGAATGATTACTCGCTGTCTTTGTTTTCTTCAGTACCGTCGTTTTGCTCAGTAGCTGGTACTTCATCAGCATCAACGTCGTCAGCAGCTTCGTCAACTTCTTCAACCGTTGGTGGCTGCATGTTAACGATAGTACGGTCATGGCCGTCTTCTAGCTCAAGCTCATGAATCACAACACCTTCAGGAAGAGTGATGTCTGATAGACGGAACAAATCACCGATTTCCATACCAGATACATCTATTTCTAGGTATTCAGGTAATTGTGATGGTAAGCAAACAACTTCGATATCAGATACTAGCGTAGATAGTACGCCTGCAGCAGCTGTACCTGGTGCTTCTTCACGACCAACAAAATGCACAGGAACGTTCATGTGGATTTTTTGACCTTTTACAACGCGCTGGAAGTCAGCATGCATTGGGAAGCCTTTTGCAGGATGACGCTGCAAGTCTTTGATAACGGCTTGATGCTCTTCGCCATCAACAGTGATGGTCAAGATGTGTGAGAAGAATGCTTCAAACTCAAGCGCTTTTACCAACTCGTTTAGCTTGATAGAGATTGCTGTTGGCTCTGCGTTGCCACCATAGATGATAGCAGGAACTAGGTTCTGCTTACGTAGGCGGCGGCTCGCACCTTTACCTTGTAGGTCAGCAGAACGATCAACTGCATTTAGCTCAAAATGATTAGTGCTCATGGATATAATCCTATAAAAAGAATGATGAAGTGTCTGGTCATAAAAAAGTGGATTTGCGACCAATCCACTAATGGGTGATGATAGCGAAAATTTGTCGTTGCTGATAAAACAGACAACACTCAAATCTTGCCATTCGCTCATCATAACGACTGATATGTCTATTACAGTCATTAAAAATCGTTATTGCTAAGCTTGATCAGCACTTTTGGTAATATCGACCTGACAAAGTCAAAAGTGGTCGACACAGGCGCGCATTATACGTGGTTTTGTAGTAATAATAAAGACCTACGCAAAATGACTGTACAAACTATTCAGTAAAAAAAGCGCCAAGTGAAGACACTTGACGCTTTATATTTGGCTACTGACAATTTATTATCACACGTATGATTATAAAAATCACCGTAATGATTGTTTACGTTTTGAGCTTAAGCGTCAAACATCGCACTAATAGATTCTTCATTGTTAATACGGCGTAAGCTTTCAGCCAGCATTGGTGCAATGCTTACCTGACGGATTTTATTACAAGCCTTGGCTTCATCTGATAAGGGAATAGTATCAGTCACAACCACTTCGTCTAATGCTGACTCGCTGATATTTTTTAGCGCGTTACCAGATAAAACAGGGTGGGTAATGTAAGCCAAGACGCGGCGTGCACCATGTTCTTTTAGTGCTTCAGCCGCTTTACATAGGGTACCTGCGGTATCAACCATATCATCAACAATCACACAATCGCGGCCACGGACATCACCGATGATGTGCATGACTTGTGACTCGTTGGCACGTGCACGGCGCTTATCAATAATTGCCAAATCCGTATCGCCCAACTGTTTCGCCATTGCACGTGCACGAACCACACCGCCAACGTCAGGTGAAACCACCATGATGTTGTCATAGTCTTGTTTTTGTAGGTCATTCAATAGAACTGGTGTACCGTAGATATTATCAACAGGAATATCAAAGAAACCCTGAATCTGATCTGAGTGCAAGTCAACCGTCATCACGCGATCAATACTGACGATGTTGAGCATGTCAGCGACGACCTTAGCAGAAATAGGCACACGAGCTGAACGTGGACGACGATCCTGACGAGCGTAACCAAAATACGGCATGACGGCTGTGATACGGCCAGCACTAGAACGACGCAAAGCATCGGCCATCATCATGATTTCCATCAAGTTGTCATTGGTTGGTGCACAAGTAGGCTGCATGATAAACACGTCTTTACCGCGTACGTGTTCTTTGATTTCCACGGCAATTTCGCCATCAGAAAAACGCGTGATGTCAGCTTTACCAAGAGGTATATGAAGGTGATCGGCTACGGTTTTTGCTAATTCTGGGTGGGCATTGCCCGTAAAAATCGCCAAATAAGGCATGACAGAAGTCCTATTGATTGACTCAAGCAGCGACCGCTAAGCAGTGACAAACTGCTCAAATTAAGAAAAGAGTGGTGAAAAAAGTTGAAGTATACTATTACAGTAAAAAATGGCAGGGGTAGCTGGACTCGAACCAACGGATGTCAGGATCAAAACCTGATGCCTTACCAACTTGGCTATACCCCTGTAATGTCTAGGCTGTGGACTCCGATATCTAATAGTAACCAATTAGTCACTCTCAGAATGGGCTCACGACCTGTTAGTTATCTAAGAAACGGATAAACCGTCCAAAACATAACTTTTCCCTAGCGGTGTCCATTGCGAACTATACCGAAACTGGGATAACGTTGTCAATGACATTAAGATAAGTGACTGTTTATAAGCCGCTTATAATAAATCTATCTCAAACGCTTCGTACTAAAAAATGGCAGGGGTAGCTGGACTCGAACCAACGGATGTCAGGATCAAAACCTGATGCCTTACCAACTTGGCTATACCCCTATTGAGGCGACCTATTATAAGTAAATTTTCAGATTTTGCAAGTCATTTGCGCCTTTTTCTAGGATTTATTCATATTAAATTGACGTTGAAGGCATTTTGACAGATAAATATTAAGGTACAAGATTGTATTTGATATCTACGACTAGTGATAGTTCGAAGCTTATGTATACGATGTTCTGTACAGAATCTTTAAAGGATACGCATCTTTTTCGCTTAAAAGCTATTTTGGAAAATAACCACTTATAAACTCCCCACCACATATCCTGCACAAGGCGCCTCTTTAATCCACTTCGCCAATAGCTTTTTATCAGAGGCAATACTTGCATCTAACGGCAAAAACACCGAGCTACCAGAGCCGGTCATGCGTGCTATGCTCATTGCTTGTGCCTCTAACCCTTGCAGATAATGTAATGCCTCTGCAACAGCAGGAGCGAGGCTTGTCACTACTGGAGTGAAGACATTATGATAGGACGCGGTGAGCGTTTGAACATAGTCAGTGTATTGGCTTTGAATGGTATCAATCGAAATAGGGACGATATCTCGCTTTAGCTTGGTATGAGCAAATAGGGTAGCGGTATTGACATGCGCATTAGGAGTGAGGAGCAAATATTGCTGGTCAGGTAAGTCAATGGCAGTCAATTTTTCACCAATACCCGTCGCGATGGCATCACGGCCAAAGATAAAGATAGGCACATCTGCACCGACCTTTGCACCGATTTTTATCAGCTCATCGCAAGTGAGGTTAAGCTGCCAAATCTCGTTGAGCGCAAGCATGGTCGTTGCCGCGTTGGAAGAGCCACCGCCCAATCCTGCACCCATTGGCAAATGCTTGTCTAAAGTAATAACTACTTGCGCCAACTGCTTAGGTAGCGTATCTGACTGTATGGCAAACGCGAGCAATGCACACGCCGCCTTAAAGATTAAGTTGTCTTCTATCTCGGCAGTGATGCTCTCAGCACCAGCCAATACCAATAACTGATGACAGAGGGTATTAGCATCTATTTCGGTTTTAGCTGTTTGTATCACAGGAGCTTCAGCCACCGAAAAATGCAAATAATCGCCCCAATTGAGAAGACGAAATACCGTTTGCAAATTATGATAGCCGTCAGCACGCCTGCCCGTAATGTGCAAAAACAGATTGATTTTTGCATGGGATAAGCGGCTGATAGTAGAGGCAGAAGTTAAGGGGTTAATCATAAAAAACGATCTTAATAAACACAAAAATCTAATTCATTAATACCAATTCATTAATAATAGTTTAATGATTGATGGTCATGACAACTTTATTACCTTGTGACTGTACCGCACTGATTTTATTAGGCAGCTTGTCATTCCCTTTATATGTGAAGCTGGCACGCCATTCGCCATTGACCGAGCTGATTAAGCGATTTTGAGCATCAAGCTGTGGGGCGCTATCTGAAGGCGCTGGGCGACCAGATATCCAATAAGGCAGTTGTGAGATGGGCGCTTTCCAACCAGTGGCTTTTTGCAATAAAGTCTCAGGATCATCAGCGGTCAAGGTTCCTGTCTTTTCGCTGACCAAGGTGGCAGTTTGACCATTGTATTCGATGTTGGTTTTACCAATACCCAATGCGCCAATCAGCTCAATGGCAAAGCGATCGTTCTCTTGTCCCCACGCATAAAACGCACTGCCGCCTTGGCTTCCTGCGGTGTCATTGGCCGGAGTAGTAACGCCGATTTTGCCTGTAATGTTAAAGTTTTCAAGCTTTTTAGGTTGATCTGCGTTTTGACCTTGCATCATGGTTGGTTGATTGGTCGCATTTGCGGTCTTCAACGACTGACAACCAGAGGTAATCACCATTGCTGCCGTCAAAGCAGAGAACAAAGCTAACTTATTGGTTTTGTAAAAAGGGCGTGTTGACATAATATTGCTTCCTCAAAATGGACAAAGTGACAAAATATTAGCTTAATTCTTATTTGTTACTCAGTTATACGTGGTTGTTAGCTTCTTATAATGACCTTGTAATCATCATACCCAAGTAGCCCAAGTCATATATGTAAGGCATCAAAATGTTTGGCGCTAACCAGTGGTTTACTCTAAGCATGAATTAATACAGTTGTATGCGGTCACTGATATTGCTTTGTCCGAACGAAAAACGCTGCTGCAAATCTGCTAGCAATGTTTCGACCTTTTCATTATTGCCTAGACCTTGATAAGCGCGTAATAGCAACGTACCTGAACGCAAAGTTGGGAATACATCATAAGGCGTTTGTAGGTAGTCGATGACCTGTTGATAGTCTTCGTTGGCCAATGAATTACTGGCCAGTACATTGAGTGCTTGCAAGTGTAGATCATTGTCGTAACGTGGGTCATCGTAACGAATTTGAATGATAGCTGTGGCCAATGCTAATCCTTGTTCGGAGCTGCGTTCGTTGGCGAGGAGTAGTTGAGCATAACTCAGCTGATACGACAAGTTGCTAGGGTCTAATGCTTGCAAGTGGTTGAGCAATGTACGTTTGACAATGTAGTCATTTTTGTCATCAAGCAGCTGGGCGCGTGCAAACAGAAGTGTTTCGTTATCAGGGTACTTACGAGCGGCGCGCGTTAAGAGGCGAAGCGCTTCTTCAGGCTCATTTTGCTGCCATAAAATATCGGCTTGTAGTACATAAGTGTCAGGCGCGAATACGCTAAAGTCTTTACGCAGTTTTTCTAGCGTGGCGATAGCCGCATCGGTATCGTCATTTAACAGCTCAAACGCCACGACTTTTCTACGTGCTTCTAGTACCAAATCCTCTTGCATGACATTATTAAAATAACGTTTTGCTTGCTCCACGTTTTGCTGACGCTCGGCACTGATACCAAGATAATAATAGGCGCGATCAAGATAAGCGGGTGTTTTGGCGAGCGTATTGAGTAGCTGATCGGCGCTGTCGTATTTTTCAATATCCAAACTGACCAACGCTGCCAATAAAGTGATTTCTTCGTCGTCTATAAACTGACTGTGAGCGTTAAGCAATAATTCCCATGCTTCCTGACTTTGTTTGATGTCCAGTAAGTAGCGAATCTCGTATAAGTATAAGCTTTTACTATCAGGATTACGCATACGGGCTTGGTTTAGGTAATTAACAACCGTTTCCGCTGTGACGATTTTGCGCAATATATCAGCTTTTAAAGTGATAAAAGGCACATAATCAGGTTGACGCTCCAAAGCGCGGTTGATATGTACGATGGCAATCTCAGGCTCGTTAAACTGATAGAGGAGACCTGCTTTTAAAACAGACAATGAGGCATTTTGTTCGCTATCGAGTGGTTGTAGCGCGGCTAGCAGTTCACGTTTGTCTTCATCATTATTTGGATAAATGCCAATCAGAATCTCGCTCAAATCAGCGCGAGGGTCATAACGTAAAATACGGTTAAGCGTTTCACCAGCCAGCAGGTAGTCATGGGCTCGAAGTGCGAGATGCGCGACATAAAACCATGCAGGTACATGGTCCGGGTTTTGATCTTGCCAAGCTTTAGCAAACTGCAACGAATCCTCAACTCTTTCACTGCGTAAAGACAGACTCAGCGCCCTTTCAAATACCGCAGTCGCATCATCTTTAAAGGATTGCTGTTTATAGATGGCGAGGGCTCGTCGTTTGTCATCACGATCTGCTGCAAACTCGGCATCCAATAGGGCATATAGGCTTGGCTCTTGCATCTCAGGTTGCCAGATACTCGTCGGTGCTAAGCCATTGATATTATCGACCGTTTCTATAGGCTGTGTTTGATCATCGCTAGGCGCATTTATAGAGGTTTTAGAATTAATAAACGGCGTGGATATCTCGGGCAAATTTGTCTCTTGCCCCAAGTCCGCATGACTGGCGTGTGCTGGTGTCATCAGGCACAGACAAACCGCCAATGACAACGTCAGTTTATAACGTCGATATAGGCTATCCACAATGACACGCAGCAAAGCACGAAGGCTAAACGATTCGCCATTTACAAGTAATAATCGAAACTGTGATTGAAACACTGACCCAAAAAAAATCATAGATAGCCGTATTCGCCCATTGCTTATCTATCGTGATAAAGCAATTTTATTTAATCATATCAACCAAATATTGGTAGTGAGTACTCATTACAAGCATTATACGAGTAGAACAAGACGATAAACAATAGTGTCCATGTTACTTGATAGTGGCAGCAATCTTGCCACCAAACGTATTTTTATTCTATATTGTCTGCTTTTGACCAAAATCCGTCACGCAGTTAATTATTGAAAAATACTTTAAAAATATAGCAAGTTACGAGGAACTAAGCGACCCATTTATGTCTACTTCTATGATCACACCCCAAAACCCGACCATTGGTTTTATCAATCATAAGGGTAGTTGATTTGTAATATATACGCCCAGATACAGGCAAATACGCTTCATAGAAGGGCGAGTGTTAATTAAAGCTAGCAATAATGATATAATAAGCGATTTTTAGGTTCTTCCTCTCAGCGCTGTTCATCAGGACTGTCTTTCAACAGAAAGAAGACAGCGTGATGGGCAGGTGAGCATCATATTTATGGTCTATTGATAATGAGATTAGTGGTCATTGGGGTCAATCACAAAACTGCACCAGTTGCTCTGCGCGAGCGTTTGGCGCTTGTGGGTGACGACGTGAATATCGCTCTCAAACAATTAGAGACTTTCACGGATGGTAGCGTGATTGTTTCTACCTGCAATCGTACTGAGATTTATGCTCTTGTCCCTGTAGTAACAGAAGCAGCGTCACAATCTGAGGCACAAGAAACGACGGCTGTGAGCGGTAGTAACCATGTCTCTGCGGCTGATATCAACGCCCATGTTGTCAAAATTAAAACATGGCTGGCTGATTTTAAGCAATTATCGCTTATTGATATCGACCCATATCTCTATGTGCATCGTGATACTCATGCACTGACTCATTGGCTGAGAGTCGCGGCAGGGCTGGACTCTATGATACTGGGTGAGCCGCAGATATTGGGTCAAATCAAACGCTCAGTACACCTTGCGCAAGAGCAAAAAGTACTAAGCAATCAGCTTGGCTGGATCGTCGATCAAGTGTTTGCTGCCGCCAAACGTGTGCGTAATGAGACCAAAGTTGGCGCTCAAGCAGTGTCTCTCAGTTTTGCTGCGGCCAAGCTGGTGACGCAAATATTTGATGATTTACCTAGCCGTACTTTGTTGGTCGTTGCGGCAGGCGAGATGAACCGTTTGGTAGCCACACATATCGCTGGGCTGGGTGTGGGACGCGTGATTATTTGCAACCGTAACCCTGAGCGAGCAGAAGCGCTAGCCGCTGAACTGCGTCATCCTGACCGCCGTGTGGAAGTCAGAACCCTACAAGAATTGCCTCAGGTACTGGCAGAAGCGGATATTGTCAGCAGCTGTAGCGGTAGTATGGATTTATTGATTGATAAAACCATGACCGTACAGGCACTCAAGCGCCGTCGTTATCAGCCCATGCTCATGATTGATTTGGCCGTGCCACGTGACATTGACTCCTCGATCAGCCGTATAGATGATATCTATTTATATTCTGTTGATGACTTACAGCATGTCATTGCTGGTAATATCGAGCAGCGTCGCCAAGCGGCAGTCGATGCTGAGTTACTGGTCAGCCAGTTAGTCGTTGAGGTCGATCGTCGCTTTCAGGTACGACAAGTGGGTAAAGACATTCAGCAGTATCGTGCGCATACTCAGGATAAAGTCGATAAGCTACTACACGAGTCTATTGCCAAATTACAGCAAGATGACGCCAGTCCGGAAGAGATTCTCATCGAGTTGTCACGTCGTCTCACCCAGTCGCTGACCCATTCGCCATCTAAGCTGATGCGTAAGGCAGCCCGCGAAGGTGACAGTGAATTGCTCAATTTTGTTGTATCAGGATTAAAAGATACTCATCGTGGTCGCTAACTTGTATCTCATACCATCATTTATTGTCTAAAATTATCGATTATTTCTCGCTTACTGATTGCTATACAGCTACTTATATTCCTTCTCCATCCTTAAGCCATTCCGCTAACTCAATCTTCTTCAAAATCTCTTGTACTAGCATTCGGTAAGCCTGATGTTATTAGTCCTTATTTTCTGTCTCAATCATAAAATTGATGATTTTATTTGGTATGCTCTCATAAACCATCGAAAAAACTCATGAGTACAAGACATCTTTAGCAATGACAGTGGCGCTAAGATATAGTGCTATATTGTCATCTCTGCCTTACGTTCTACACACTTGATGTTGGCAGTACTGTATTTATTTTATATTAACTATAGTGCAAGCTGACTTATTCAAATAATTGGTAAAAGCGTACCAGAGTTTTGTGGCAGCCAATTTCAGAGAAATATTCAATGATCTAACCATAAACAAGGAGCGTCCTATGACGGCATTACGTCAAGATATTGATCCAAACGGCTTATTAGAGTATTCAGTAGTCTATACAGACCGCGCCCTCAACCATATGTCCCAAGTCTTTCAGCAAGTGATGACAGACCTATCAAGCGAGTTAAAATCAGTGTATAACGCTGACGCTGTCGTGATTGTGCCAGGTTCTGGTACTTATGGTATGGAAGCGGTGGCGCGTCAGTTGGCAAACGATGAAGATTGCCTCATTATCCGTAACGGCTGGTTCAGTTATCGCTGGACACAAATCTTAGAAAAAGGCAAAATCGCCAAGTCGTCTACGGTATTAACCGCAGAGCGCGCAGACGATAGCGAGTCCCCAAGACCATTTGCACCAGTGAATATCGACACGGCAGTCGCCAAAATCAAAGCGGAAAAACCCGCGATGGTCTTTGCGCCGCATGTTGAGACATCGTCAGGCATGATTTTGTCAACAGACTATATCAAAGCACTGAGTGCTGCGGTTCATAGCGTGGGCGGCTTACTGGTCATTGACTGTATTGCGTCGGGCTGTGTTTGGTTGGACATGAAAGAACTGGGCATTGATGTCCTCATCAGCGCCCCGCAAAAAGGCTGGAGCAGCACGCCGTGTGCGGGTCTGGTGATGCTAAGCGATGCGGCGATTAAAAAAGTAGACAATACAGAGTCAGATAGCTTTAGCTTAGATTTGAAGCAATGGTTGACTATCATGCGTGCCTACGAGAATGGCGGTCATGCTTATCATGCAACCATGCCGACCGATGGCTTACGCCAATTCCGTGACACGCTATTGGAAGCCAAAAAGATTGGTTTTGATACATTATGCGATGCTCAATGGGAGTTGGGCACACGTATCCGCAAGGTATTGTCAGACAAAGGCATAGAAAGCGTCGCGGCTGAAGGATTCGAAGCGCCAGGCGTGGTCGTTGCTTATACTGATCGCGATGATATGCATAAAGGTAGCGCTTTCGCTGAAGCGGGCATGCAGATTGCTGCTGGTGTCCCTCTCAAAGTTGGTGAGCCTGATAACTTTAAAACGTTCCGCTTGGGTCTATTTGGTTTGGATAAATTGACCGACATTGACGGTGCGGTGACCCGCTTTGAATCAGCGCTAGAAGAGGTGCTGGCTCACTAATTCAAGTCGTTTACCTTTATAGTAAGTATCAATAATAGTAAGTATCAAGATATAAGAGTAGTAAACGTTTAGCTAAAATACTGAACGCTAGTGTCACGCTAGGTTCAGTATTTTTTTACCTTTTTATTATATTTAATAATATAATGTATTTTTATAAATTAAAAATCACATTTGCTTTTGCTACCAATGGGTTGAGAGAACTATGATGAACATACAAATAGATTGGCAAGCATTTACGCCCATCTCTTTGGTAGGCGGTCTGTTGCTGGGCGTAGCGACAGTCATACTGCTATTGGGCATTGGACGAATTGCCGGTATCAGTGGTATTTTTTCAAGCTTGCTTAAGCCCAAGCGAGTAGAAGCTTGGCAAGTGTTGTTTATAGTGGGGCTGGTTGTATCACCCGTGCTATATGGTCTGGTCAAACCATTACCTGCTATAGAAATGAGTACGTCTTTGCCGTTGTTGATTGGTGCAGGGTTGTTGGTTGGTTTTGGCACCCGACTGGGTTCAGGATGTACCAGTGGACATGGTATCTGCGGTAATGCGCGCCTGTCTCCACGCTCGATGGTGGCAACGGTGACCTTTATGTTATTTGGCATGGTGACGGTTTATATTGGTCGCCATTTTTTGGGGCTGATCTAAACGAGTAAGATGGCTGATTACTACCTACATAAAAAAATAGAGAGACAGACAATGCTAAAAAATATGATTGGACTACTAGCGGGGCTACTATTCGGCTTAGGACTGCTGATATCTGGTATGACAGATCCTACCAAGGTACAAGGGTTTTTAGACGTTTTTGGTGCATGGGATATTTCTCTGGCACTGGTGATGGGCGGTGGTCTGATCGTGGCCATCACTGGGGTGCAAATTGCTAGACTTCAACCAACCAGTTGGATCGGCAGCTCAATTGAGATGCCAACCACAACCGTTATTAATAAAAAGCTGCTTATCGGCGCGATGCTGTTTGGCATTGGCTGGGGTTTGGTAGGTATCTGTCCGGGACCAGGCATTGTATTGCTAGGAGCTGGACAATGGCAGGCTTATGTATTTATTCCCGCGATGATCGTAGGCATGCTGATATATCAGTGGTTTGAGCCTAAGCTTGGGTAAGAGCAGTTTTAATAAGATATGGATACGGTCAATTTAAAATAAATTGAGCTGACTTGAAGCGCTCTTATAATCGATATGATGAGCAGATTTCCTGATTAAAATAGCGTGACCAACATAGTGCTCACTCATCAGTCGTTTGTCTGCATAGCTGATAATAAGGGCGGTGTGTTACGATAACAACAACACAAAATTCTATAGCTTGCTTAGTCTCACCAACGATTCATAAGGAAAATGACATGACCGCCAGCGCCACTGCCAGTATGATTGATACCGCCAGCACCAACGAACACTATCCGCATTTGTTTGAGCCGCTAGATTTGGGGTTTACCACACTAAAAAACCGTTTGGTCATGGGTTCTATGCATACAGGACTTGAAGACCGTTTTTATAATTACGGTAAGCTGGCTGCTTATTTTGCAGAGCGTGCCAAAGGCGGCGTGGCTATGATGATTACAGGTGGTATCTCGCCTAATCGTGAAGGTTGGTTACTGCCTGCTGGCGGTACTATGAATACAAAAGCTGATGTGATCAATCATCAACGCGTCACCCGTGCAGCCCACAAATACGACAGCAAAATCATCATGCAAATATTGCACAGTGGTCGCTATGGTTACCATCCTTTTGTCGTATCAGCCAGTCCTGTCAAATCACCAATCTCGCCTTTTAAACCACGCAAGATGAGCATCAAAAACATTGAGCAAACGGTTAAAGATTACGCGCGCTCAGCTCGTCTTGCCAAGCAAGCAGGTTATGACGGCGTCGAAATCATGGGCTCTGAAGGCTACTTGATCAACCAGTTTTTATCGCGTCATGTAAACAAACGCACGGACAAGTACGGCGGTGATATCCAAGGTCGTATGACCTTTGCCGTTGACATTGTCAAAGCCGTACGTGAAGCAGTGGGAGAAGATTTTATTATTATGTTCCGTCTGTCGGTGATTGATTTGGTCAAAGACGGCAACGTCATGGACGAAGTCATCACGGTTGCCAAAGCGCTGGAAGCGGCTGGCGTGACCATCATGAATACTGGTATTGGCTGGCATGAAGCGCGTGTACCAACCATTGTGACGAGTGTACCGCGTGCCGCCTTTGTTGATTTTAGTGCTGAAATCAAAAAACACATCAGCATTCCTATGATGGCCGCCAACCGCATCAACATGCCAGACTTGGCAGAAGAAATTGTCGCTAGTGGTCAAGCGGACATGATTCAAATGGCACGTCCGTTTTTGGCCGATCCAAACTGGGTCAATAAAGCCAAAAATGGTCAAGCAGATCGTATCAATACCTGTATCGCTTGTAATCAAGCTTGCCTCGATCACACTTTTGAGCACAAACGCTCCACCTGTTTGGTCAATCCGCAAGCTTGCTATGAGACGGAGTTGGTCTACAAAAAGGCGAAAAAGCCTAAAAAGGTGGCGGTCATCGGTGGCGGGGTGGCTGGCATGTCAGCGGCGCACGTGGCAGCGCTGCGTGGTCATGACGTGACGCTGTTTGAGGCCAAAGATATCTTGGGTGGACAGTTTAACTACGCCAAAGTCATCCCAGGTAAAGAAGAGTTTTTTGAGACCATTCGCTACTATATCAATGAGCTTGAGCACTTAGGCGTTGACGTGAAACTGAACACCAAAGTCGATAAAGCCATGCTTGAAAAAGCCAAGTTCCATCACGTCATTGTCGCAACAGGCGTCGTACCAAGAAGCCTTGCTGGTAAGCTTGAAGGGGCAGATCTGCCGCAAGTCATGAGCTACGCTGAATTGCTCTCGGGCGAGAAGTCTGTTGGCGATACCGTTGCCGTCATTGGGGCGGGCGGTATTGGCTTTGATGTCAGTGAATACCTTACCGCGCGACACGGGCAGCCACTTGATGAGCTAGGCCCTGAGTTGCTAAAAGACCCAAGCTACCGTCCAAAACCCCAGTCAGTGAGCGAGTGGCGTGAAGAGTGGGGCGTGACTGAAGATACGGCCTATCAAACCGATGGTGGATTGACTAAGCCTGAAAGTATTAAACCGATTCGCCAAGTTTACCTCATGCAGCGTACCAAAGGTCGCCTAGGTAGTGGTCTGAACAAAACCACAGGCTGGGTACATCGCGCTCATGTCAAATCGCACGGTGTCATCCAAGTATCAGGCGCTCAATATAATAAAATCACCAATGAAGGAATTTGGATCACCAACAACCAAGGACAAACGCAACTGTTGCGAGTCGATAGTGTGGTTGTCTGCGCCGGTCAAGAATCCGTGGTTGAGCTGATGCCAAATGTGGGTGATGCGCCAGATGCACAATACCATATTATTGGCGGCGCAAAACTGGCCGCTGAGCTGGATGCCAAGCGCGCGATTCGTGATGGGGCAGAGGTTGCGGCGGGGATTTAATAGCTTTACAGTTTGAATAAAAAAGTGGCAAGGTGAATTATCTTGCCGCTTTTTTGGTTTAGTGAATCTAGTTTTTGATATTAAAGCTTCAGTTCAGCTTATGATGATTTTGAGAGAGTTGAGGGATGCAGCGCACTTACTCTCGTTCTAATACGATACCGTCAAAATAGCCTCTCATACCACAATGTACTTCTCTATATTTATTATCCATGTCTTTTAATAATAATTGAGTCTTACCTTTATAGAGTGCTGGATACAAACGCAGTTCAGCGGTTTCATTTTGCAGGTCATTGTCGATGACCCAATGGTTTTCTGATCACGTTGCCTTACTCTCTTCAATCTCACAGGTATGTCCATTAGTAAACACTAAAATGCCATCGATAATGGCAAGATAAGGCTTATTAGCGACCCTATGAATCAAGACACTATTTGTTGTCTTTGCTACTACCTTCCAGTCGTTAGTTTCTGAGTTATACATCGGAACTTCCACATCTTGAAAAAACTCACCAAATGACTTTTTGCTAGGTAAGTTAGAACGATTTAGCTCATCTGGGAAATCCCAAGCTACACCATTATAATTTTTATCTTCAATATATTCTTTATACTCTCGTATAAGGCATTCTGTATCTGTACACGTATTGCGCTGAAATCTAAGCCAACGTCGTTGATCGATAATCATATTATCTTTAAAAATTCCGCTGTCTTCGTAATCAGAAGTATTAGCAAGGTCTCGTTTATATTTTTCTGCCATAGCGTCATCAAGCTTTGATAACTCAGTGTTCGCACAAACCCTCTTTTCTATCCAAGTAGCCGCTTTTTTACAATCAAAACTGGCTGAATGTGCTGCAGCGGGTAGTAGGGCAGTGCCTAAAATGATTAGTGGGGTTAAGAGCTTTTTTTTCATACTATCCTCATTTTTTATGATTTGATTACACTTGAATGGAGATAGGAAAGATGTAAATGTAGGATAAATTCAGTACTAATTAATTCTCTGAACTATCCTCTAAATCACCCAAGGTAAGCCCTGTCTCTTGAGTGCTAAAAATAGTGATGTCTTTATCATCGATTTTACCATTCATGACCAATTTACCGATGCGATTACTGGCTTCTTGATTGCCTTGATCTGCTGCCTTTTGATACCACTCAAAAGCTTTATCATAGTCCTGCGGTACACCATAACCATTCTCGTAGAGACCGCCAATATTAAGCTGTGCTACATCTAATCCTTGATCGGCGGCTTTGATATACCACTCAAAAGCTTTATCATAATTTTGCGTCACACCATAACCGTGTTCATAAAAATTACCAATATTATTTTGAGCATCAAAAGATCCGTTGTTAGCTGCTAATAGATACCACTGCATTGCTTTTTGATAATCTTGCTCAACACCACTACCTTCATAATACATGATGCCTATACGATATTGAGCATCAGAATCTCCTTGGTTAGCAGATTTTTGAAACCATTCAAATTTTTTGAAATCATCTTGCTTAACAGCAATACCTTCGTGATACATGACACCTAAATCAAATTGAGCATCAGAATCTCCTTGGTTAGCGGCTTGCTTAACCCATTCAAATGCTTTTTGATAATTTTGATCTACGCCTAAACCTTCATAATACCTAGATAATGTTTAGCAGGGGCATAGCCTTGATTGGCAGCTTTTTCAAATAGTTCAAAAGCTTTGTTATCATCTTCAGGAACTGAGTTGCCTTCATAGTAGGCAAGGCCAAAATCATAGGTCTCAGCAGGAGTGCTTTGATTTGATAGTACTGGTGCGTTTGATGATTCAGCTGAACAAGCGGAAACGATTAATATATTTGATAATAAAGTAGCTAATAGTAAAGACTGAATGAGAGTAGTATTTTTTCTTTGATGCATTGAATATCCTTTTTTTAATTGTTATAACTATTAATTATCCAATGCTATAGCACTAGGATTGTCATATTTTTTTCATTTAAGTCATAGCAAGGTAAACTATAGTCATATAGTAAGTCTACTAAAGTACGTGCTTCAAAAGATTCATATTCATAATCATTTTGCATGTCGGTCATATACATGAAAACGGTAGCTTTATCTTTGCATAGAATGCGAACACGTTTGGCTGTTTTATCAGATCTACTTGAGGTCTTAGCTATATAATCGTTTTTGTCAATTTTATCAGTCATATCTATCCAGCCTTCCTTGAGAAGAAAGCTATGTAAATGTAACATTTTATTCTTATCAAACTCGGGACTGACATACCAAGCAGTGAACCAAACTTCTCGATTAATGTAATCATATTCACTGTTGTTGAAGTTAATAAAATTGGCGATATCATTTAATTGAGATATTAACCAACTTTCCTTCGCAACTAATTCTTGTTGATATATTTCTAGCTCTTTATCTGGTTCTAAGTCTACAGTCCATATAAATAAAATAATAACGAAAGCAATAAGTGAAATATCAGATAACTTATATTTTTTACCTCTTGTTTTCACTGATTATTTTCCTACATACTTAATAATATTTTTCAAAACTAGGTTATTTAATCTGCTTTAAATATTCCAAGTAGTTAACTAATTGTTCTCTATATTTCTTATCCGATTTAAATTTTGGAGATTCAATCCACTTATTACGATTATGAATAATTGATTCTAAGGTAAAGTCCTCATAACCAGACTCCGCTTCACAACAAGGGCATATTTCATATAATGGGAATTCACCGTCAAGACCCCATGGCAAGAAATCCTCATCATAGTAACCGCATATTTTACAACTGTGTAACTTTCTATTGAGCATGAAAATATTCCAAATTAGTTGAGTAGGGATGTGTTGAAGCATCAGGCTTAAAAATTGTTCGAGGTGCACCATCTTTCGTTTTGACGGCAAATGTGTTTGTTTTTGGATTATATAAAACCGTATCACCATTCTTTCTAGTTTTATTTAAAGTTCCACGCGGAGGGTCACTGACAAACTCTTGAGCATGACGATAGTAGTCATTTTGAGATTTTAGCTCAGGAAATTCTTTGCTATGTTTACTCCAATGCTCTGCTAGGTTTGTATTAGGAGATCTTTTCTTAGTAGAAGTCCAGTCGAAACCTTTTTCAGAGTCTCTGTAAATATTGTTATTACTTATCGCTCGTTTTCGAATCACGTACTGTCCAGCTTTAACACTAGTCTTAGCCGATAAAGCACCCAAACCTAGCGGAAATGACATAATGTCAAAAACCAATCCAGCCTCATCTCCAATTTTTTGCACACCTTCATGGTATTTCTTACGATCACCATTGACATCTATCCAGAGAGAATTAAGACGTTCTTGATAAATTAGCTCTTCGGGAGTACCTGCTCCTGCCCAAAGCCCACCGTCTTTCAATGCTTGTTCAGTAGATACGTCAACCCACATCCCTAACTCCTCATCAGACATTTCATCTTCAGAATCTTTGTTGTCAGAAGCTGCAAAGCTAGAAAATACAGTTTCTGAATCAGGTTTAGGAAACACCAAAGGCGCTGCCTGCGCGATACTACCGACACTAAAATCCGACTCCGCAAACGCCTGCTGATTGGCGATCAGTTTCGCGCCGCAGCTCGTCACATCACCGCCACGTGCAATGGGCGCACCATCGACGATAAAAGACGCATCGCCACTCACGATAACGGTCATCTTTTTGCATTTTTTGCACATGACTTGATCGCCCTTTCGAGCGACAGGAATACCGTTATGAGTGGTGTGCGGCGAGCCAGTCATGACTGTCCCACCGTGAGAGGTCTTTGCGCCAACTGTGATATAGGCTGCCATAATGCTACCTTGCTAAAATGCCCAATGTTCAGACTCTTACAGCGAATCCATTATTTGCAGAGCATTATAGAGGGCTAACACCTTAAATATCAAACTTAAGTTCGTCTAATTTTTTGGCTTATATAGCAGCTTGGGCTTATACTGAATGTAGAGGTCTTTGAATATGAGGTCATGAAGAAAAGCAGGCTATTTTTACTGACAGCAATAACCAGCAAAAATCTAACCTTCTAGTACATCAATCAACCAACGAGATACATCGTCAATTTGCGCTGCCAACTCGGTATTTGCTCGACTCAATTCATCAAGCCTAGTCTTGATGTTATCTTTATTATATTTAATACCAGTTAGAGCATCCTTTAATAAATCAATCAATTCTACAGTCAGCGCATCAGAGAAGATGACCACATCGGAAATGACGGCTTGCTTCACATCGAGATGCATATCGATGATGCCCCAATCAAAGCGCGTTTCGATATGATGGGTGAATTCAGGCGTCTTGCCGAAGCGCCAGTCCCAGTCCGCCATTTGCTCATAGTACTGATTAAGCGTTGGTTGCTCAGCAAGGCTGGCCTCATCTAGCTCTTCTACTGGTGCAATCTCTCCGTAATACTCGCAAAACGCCTCAATAAGCGCATTAGATAAGATTTCATGAGTGATGTCTTCATTGAACTCAATTAGGTTAGCGACGCGCGCGCGTACCGACTTGATGCCTTTGGCTTTTAGCTTAAGTGGGTGTGGATTGAGGTAGTCACCCAGCTTTTGCATATCGGCATTCACGAGTAATGTCCCATGGTGAAAGCTGCGATCCACTGCGTGTTTAAAGGCATTACCCGATATCTTACGATCGCCGACTTGAATGTCATTGCGACCTGAAAGCTGAGCGTCTATGCTCAGTTTTTTGAGCGCATTGATGATAATGGTAAAATTCGCTGCTTGGTCGTAGCTGTCTTTGGGCGACAAAAAAGTAAAGTTGGTATTACCCAGATCATGAAACATCGCGCCGCCGCCGCTCTGCCGACGCGCTAAAAATACCTCGTCTGCCTCCATCTTATCGATTTTGCATTCTACCCATGGGTTTTGTGAGCGCCCGATGACGACGGTCTCAGAATTACGCCATAAGAATAGCGTATGAGAATTGGCGTCCAATGCTTGGAATATCCAGTCTTCGGTAGCGAGGTTAAACCAAGGGTTAGTCACGGCAGACTTTAAAATACGCAGGTTCATTAGAGCTCCTTTTTAGAATGGTTTTGTGTTTTAGGCGTTATTAATCGATTTATAAAACAGATGAAATCATTTTTACTGATGCATGGTCAAAACTCAATGGTTATCTGGCAAATGTATTGAGACAAAACCCGTAAGAAATACAGAAAACATCATACCCATTGAGCGCGTAAAAAGTTATCATCGAGGTTTTTTATCTCCCTGCTACTTTTACGACTGCGCATTTTTATAATATGCCCATGCCGTCCAACGCCTGATAGGATCAACCCATGACCAACCGTGACCTCATCATTTTTATAACCCTCTCCTTTATGTGGTCGCTGTCCTTTATTTTTTATCGTATTGGCGTTCCTGAGTTTGGTTCATTGGCCTTTGCCAGCTTGCGAGTGGTATTGGCAGGGCTGACCATGTTGGTTTTTGTGCTGATCAAAAAGAAAAACAGACAAGGCATCGTTAAAAACTGGAAGGTACTGACCCTAGTTGGGCTGTTTTCTGCTGCCATACCTTTTATCTTATTTTCTTTTTCAGCGCGCTCGGTAAATGCGGGCGTATTGGCAGTACTCAACGCCTCTGTACCCATGATGAGTGGCTTTATCGCCAGTACGTTTTTTAAAGACAGACTCTCAAAGAAACAAATCCTAGGCTTGGTGATTGGGGTTATCGGGGTCATTATTTTGATGAGTGAGAATCTGTTTGGCGAGCAGAGTGCCACATCAGGATCTGGGTTATTGCCGATGGGTTACGCATTATTGGCCTGTGTTGGGTATGCCGTGGGGGCAAACATCACCAGAAACTATTTAGACAATGTCTCACCAGTGGCGATTACCGCAGGCTCACTCATTATTGCCAGTGTGATAATGCTACCAGTTGCCCTTTATGAGTTCCCTTATGGCAAGAGTATCAGTCTCACCGCGTGGGTGTCTGTCATTTGTATTGGCGTGCTCTCAACAGCCATCGCTTTGATTTTTATGAATCAGTTGATTAAAAGTATTGGTCCGATGCGCGCCACCAGTATTACGTTAGTCATTCCGATTTTTGCGATTATTTTGGGTTACTTATTGCTGGGTGAAGCGTTGGATACGCCAGCGATCATCGGTTCAGTGGTGATACTGTTTGGCACCTATTTATCCTTGAATCTGTCTATCAAAAAAATGCTTAAATCTTGAGCTTTAAGCATCTAAAAGCTCAGGCAGACAGCGACTTTGCGGATCGATAATTTTGTTAGCAAATCTTATTAAAGGCATTCACTTAATAAGGTAATAAGAAGATTTGAATAATGAGTATTATCAATACCGATATCATGTCGTATTGGCCTTTTTGTTTGTAAATTTTCCTTGAATAACCTCATCTATCCCTTATAAAGAAAATCAATAAAAGCATATCTACAGATGCTTTTATCAGCATTTTTCCACGAAAAATAATCTTTATAATAGATAACAACAGGATATTTTATGGCACACGACAGCTTATTTGAACCCGTAAAAATGGGTACGCAGACGTTAAAAAATCGCATTATCATGGCACCGCTAACGCGTGTTCGTTCAATCGAACCAGGTGACGTACCGACTCCATTTGCAGGAGAGTACTACTCACAGCGCGCAGGGGCTGGGCTGATCATTGCGGAGGCGACGCAGGTTTCTTTTCAGGCAAAAGGCTATGCAGGCGCGCCTGGTCTCCACACTCAAGAGCAAATCGTCGCGTGGAAAACGGTTGTCGATAATGTCCATGCAAAAGGTGGAAAAATCGTCGTACAACTATGGCACACCGGTCTTGTATCGCACAAAAGCGTACAGCCTGATGGTAAAGCGCCTATTTCTGCCTCTGATGTCGATGTTGGTATACGTACCTCTCTACGTGATAGCGACAATCAAGCGATTCGTGTTGATGCAACACCGCCACGTCCTGCCACGCTTGATGAGATTGAGCAAGTGATTGCTGATTTTGCGCAAGCCACCAAAAACGCGCAAGAAGCAGGATTTGATGGGATAGAGATTCATGGTGCGCATGGTTACTTGTTGCATCAGTTCTGGGTTGAGCAGACCAATCAGCGTAATGATGAATATGGTGGCAGTCGTGAGAACCGTGCGCGTTTAACGCTTGATGTCATTGATGCTTGTGTCAATGCGTGGGACGCCGATCATGTGGGTATTCGTATTTCTCCACTGGGTACGTTTAACAATGTGGAAGCTGGCTACAATGAAGAGGACAATGTGTGGTTGGTCGAGCAGATCAATAAACGTGGATTGATGTATCTACATTTATCAGAGCCTGATTGGGCGGGTGGTACGCCTTATAGCGATGAATTCCGTCAAAATGTGCGTGACGCTTTTGACAACTTAATTATCGCTGCTGGTGGTTATACCGCCGAAAAAGCTGAGCGCAATATCAAAGAAGGTTATATCGATGCGGTTGCGTTTGGCCGTGACTACATTGCCAATCCTGATTTGGCTGAGCGTATTCGCACAGGTGCCGCGCTCAATAAGCAGCGTCCAGAATCTTTTTATGGTGGCGGTATTGAAGGCTACACCGACTATCCATTCTTAAATCAAGCATAAAGGTTTGGTAGCTGAGGTAGGGGACAGTACAAACGTCACTCATTAAAAGGCTACTCACCAAAAAAGCCAGTTAGCGGTCTCTACATGATACCGTTAGCTGGCTTTTTTTGTGCAGCATCATTAACTATTTACCAAAATTCCCCGTTTGATAGTCACGAAACGTCTGGCGCAATTCTTCTTGCGTATTCATTACAAACGGCCCATGACCTGCCACAGGTTCTCCAATAGGCTCACCGCTAAGCAGCAGGAGTTTGACGGGTGTGGATGATTCATCTGAAGTTCGGTAGCGCAGCTCAATCGTGTCAGTAGACGGTATAGAAGTGTGAGTATTTTGCTCGCTTTCAGTTTGCTTACTTTGGGCTTGATTGCCTTGAGTATGGACGTTTTGATCAGAAGGCGCTTCAAATTGAATCAAGCTTCCCGCATTCACAGCCGTCCCATTAACGAGCAATTCGCCTTCTTGCACCAGCAATAACGTATTGTGCAGGTTGGGTACATGCAAGGTCGCCTTGCCGCTAGTATGCAGCTCAATATCCCAGACATTGACAGGCGTAAACGTACTGACAGCGCCTGTGATACCGTGCCATTCGCCAGTGATAATGACAGCTTTACCAATAGGCGTTTGATGGTCTGTAGCGTTGTCGTCTAGCAGAGTAACGACTGGCATATCAGTCCGTTTAAAGGTTTGATATTTAGGATCAGTCAGTTTGTGAGTGCTTGGCAAGTTGACCCACATTTGTACCATACTAAAGACACCGCCGCGCTGACCAAATGCCTCCGAGTGAAACTCTTCGTGGGTAATACCGCGCCCTGCGGTCATCCATTGTACATCGCCTGGCGAAATATCATGGCGACCACCCATCGAGTCGCCATGTGTGATCTCGCCTGCATAAGCGATGGTTACGATGTCAAAACCTTTGTGCGGATGTTTACCGATACCATGAGGCTGCGACTGATACTCAGGATTGGGCTCAAAAACCGTGGGCTCGCCATAATCGAACAATAAAAAAGGATCGGTGTGGCTATAATTAAAATCAGGATGATTATCTACATAGTTAATGAGGGTTCTGACAAAAAAACCATCGCCGACCCAATAGGGCGCTTTATCACCATGAACATGTTTAATTGCACGCATTTGTCACCTCATCATACGATATGTGTGATTGCTACTCATAAAAAGGGTGGTTAAAACGTTTTATATCAGGATTCATCACACAGGGTTTATTAAGTATGTTTTATCAAGCAGGGTTTGGCTATACGACCTCACCACATACAAAACCACTGGCCCATGCCCATTGAAAGTTATAACCGCCAAGCCAGCCTGTCACATCGAGCACCTCTCCGATGAAGTACAAGCCTTCTTGCAAATGACTTTGCATGGTTTTTGACGACACCTCATCGGTTTTGACACCGCCGCGAGTCACCTCAGCCGTACGATAGCCTTCTGTACCAGAGGGTTTGAGCTGCCAACCGTTTAGCGTGTCACCCAGCTCAACCAGTCGCTCATCTTTAATATTGGCAAGTTCGGTCTCTTTTATATCATCCCATAAGTGCGTTTGCAAAGCTGCCAGTAGCTTTTTGGGCAGCGCACCATCCGTATTTTCTGTCAGTACGGTACGTATGAGTTGTCTTGGGTGTGACTTTTTGCGGGCAAGCAGGAGGGTTGTCACATCGGTCTCTGGCAACAAATTAATACGGATGATTTCACCAGTACGCCAATAGTTTGAGAGCTGGAGCATGGCAGGGCCAGAGAGTCCGCGATGGGTGAACAGTACCGGCAGTTTAAAAGAGATGCGCTCGTTGCTGGCAATCACGGGCAGACTGATACCAGCCAGCGCACGAATCAACTCGCCTGTTTTATCCGTAAAGGTAAAGGGAACCAAGCTGGCATCAGTGGCAATGAGTGTATGACCGAATTGCTGCGCCACCTCATAACCCAAACCGCTTGCGCCCATGGTTGGAATGGACAATCCTCCTGTGGCGACGACTAACGACTCGCAGCGATAGCTCGTTTGCGACGATTTACTCTCGCTTGCGATGTCTTTTTTGCCCAGCTTTTTGCTGGTTGTCAGTTGGAAGCGTGTTTGATTGTCTTGGTTGAGTGTTTGTACACGATCAATATTGGTATTCAGCCTTACCTGCACACCTGCTGCCGCACATTCATCCAGCAGCATGGTCAAAATATCTTGGGCAGAGTCATCACAAAATAGCTGACCATGTTCGCGCTCATGGTAAGGAATCTTATGCGCCTCAACCATGCCAATAAATTCCCAGCTGGGATAGCGACTAAGCGCTGATTTACAAAAGTGAGGATTGTCACCGATGAAGTGTTCAGGCTCTACGAAATAATTGGTAAAATTACAGCGGCCACCACCTGACATGAGGATTTTTTTACCCGCTTTATTGGCATGGTCTAACACCAGTACGCGGCGACCACGGCGACCGGCAGTGAGCGCGCAGTATAATCCAGACGCGCCAGCGCCGATGATAATGACATCGTAGTGAGTGTGGTGTGGTGCGCTTTGGGGATGACTCATGGTGTTCTCATAAAGTGATAAAGATAAAAGGTCAAAGCCAATCGACAATAGTGAAACAATCAAAGCGATCTCATTGTTTGAAGCGATGACTTGAGTGGCTATTGTCCATATTTACTATCAGGTTACAAGGATTAAATGCCATATCACCGCAGTAACCCATCAGAAATCAGCCATTTTGAATCAGTAAGTGTTCTAATGAGTCAGTGACGGCGTTAATGGGATTTATCATAAATTACCAAGTATATATCTGTACAGAGGAATTGTTATGATTGGCTGTTGAGACCTTGCAACCACCTGGCTTATTTGGCAAACTGATGTTAAGTGTAAAATGTTGTAGAAGGTACTAAACGTTAGGGAAGACGCCTCTGATTACCTGTACGAGACGTCGCGATCGACGTTTATGAACACAGATTATAATAATCAACAAGGATGAACACTATGACACAGAAATCATTTCCCATTGCCGCCGAATTTATCGCTGCTGCCAACACCTCACCCGAACAATATAGCAAAGAGTATCAGCAATCGATTGAATCACCTGACGCCAATGCTAACTTTTGGGCGCAGCGTGCCGAGCTGATTGATTGGATAAAAAAACCCACCAAAATCCGCGACGTCAGTTATGACGTAAACGATTTTCGCATCAAATGGTTCGAGGACGGCGAGCTAAACCTCTCGGTCAATTGTCTCGACAGACACTTAAAAGACAATCCTTACAAGCCTGCCATCATTTGGGAAGGCGATCATCCTTCTTTACACAAAATCATCTCCTTTAAAGAATTGCATGCGGCGGTTTGCAGGCTAGGCAATGCCCTGCGTAAGCGTGGTGTAGAAAAAGGCGATCGTGTGACGCTGTATCTACCGATGATTCCTGAAGCCATGATTGCGATGCTGGCGTGTGCTCGTATTGGCGCTGTACATTCAGTGGTCTTTGGTGGATTCTCTGCTGAGAGTTTGGGCAATCGTCTGATCGATAGCCAATCAAAAATCGTCATCACCGCTGATGAAGGTGTACGTGGCAACAAGCATACCCCGCTTAAGGCCAATGTCGATCGCGCTTTGGATATGGATGGGACAGAGAGTGTGACAAATGTCATTGTCGTCCATCGTACAGGCAACTCAGTACCGATGAGCGGTCGCCGTGATGTGTGGTATCACAGTTTGGTCGATGGCGAATCTGTGCACTGTGAACCTGAGGTGATGAATGCTGAAGATCCGCTGTTTTTATTGTATACCTCAGGCTCTACAGGTAAGCCAAAAGGCGTGGTACACACCACGGGTGGCTATCTTACCTATGCACTGTCTACCTTCCGAGATGTGTTTGATATAAAAGACAATGACGTCTATTGGTGTACAGCGGATGTCGGCTGGATCACAGGGCATACTTATGCCACCTACGCACCGCTTGCCAATGGCACAACGACCTTGATGTTTGAAGGGGTGCCTGAGTATCCGACGTGGGCGCGTATCGGTCATATCATCGACAAACATAGCGTGACGGTTTTGTATACAGCTCCGACAGCGATTCGAGCGATGATGAAAGAGGGCGATGCCTTCGTTCGTGAGTCGGATCGCTCAAGCCTACGCCTGCTTGGGTCGGTTGGTGAACCGATCAATCCTGAGGCATGGGATTGGTACTATCATGTGGTCGGTGATGGTCGTTGCCCCATCGTTGATACGTGGTGGCAGACCGAAACAGGCGGCATCTTGATGGCACCATTGCCAGGCGCTGACCACCTCAAACCTGGGGCTGCGATGAATCCTCTGTACGGGATCAAACCAGAAATTATCGATGGTGATGGAGAGATACTACAAGGTGCTGCCGAAGGAAATCTACTGATTAACAGCAGCTGGCCAGGACAAATGCGGACAGTTTATAACGACCACAAACGCTTTTTGGCCACTTATTTTAGCGATTATCCGGGCTATTATTTTACGGGTGATGGGGCGCAGCGCGACGAAGATGGACACTACTGGATTACTGGGCGTGTTGATGATGTGCTCAACGTATCAGGTCACCGTTTGGGCACTGCCGAAATTGAAAGCTCCGTCGTTGCGCATCCTGCTACTGCTGAGGCTGCGATTGTGGGTATGCCGCATGAGATTCGCGGTACTGGTGTCTGCGCCTTTGTTATCCTAAAATCTGGTGAAGAGGCAACAAAATCCCTAAAAACTGAGCTAAATCGTCATGTGCGTGCCGAGATTGGGCCAATTGCCAATTTAGATGCCATTTATATTGTCGATGCGCTGCCAAAAACCCGTTCGGGTAAAATCATGCGTCGTATTCTGCGGAGCTTAGCAGCGGGGAAATATGACGGGTTGGGCGACTTGTCTACGCTGGCTGACAGCTCAGTCATTGTTGAGCTGATTGATATCGTCAAAGCGGAACGTAAAAAATAAGCTGGGATACAAGTTTATTAAAGACGATGGCTAACTGTGCTCATTGAGAGCAAGTGAGAGTAAGCACGTAAATCCATCGTAGTCATGTCTAAGAGAAGCCATGTTATAGAAGATAGCATGGCTTTTTTACGCAGATGATATTGCTATCAAGGGATTTTAAAGGTTCAATGTTATCTACACACTTTTTCATTGAACGCTATACAAGGCCTACCGTCATTATGACCAATCATTCTATATCTGCCACCAAAACCGCATTGCCAAAAATCGCTATCATTGGTGGAGGGCTGACTGGGCTATTTACCGCCACGTTACTAGAGCGGGCGTTCAATCAAGGCCAAAACCAACAACCATCTCGCAGCCCGCACATTACTATTTTTGAAAAATCTCGTAGTGTGGGTCGACTAGCGACTCGTTATCGTACTAACAGTACCACAGGCAAAAATTGGCAATGGGCATTTGGCGCGCAGTTTTTTACGGCGAAGACCGCGCCGTTTCAGCAGTTTATCAAGCCTTGGCTCGTGACAGGTTTGCTACAGCCGTGGTACGCGCAGGTGGTCACCTTGTCACCAGCGTCAGTAACTAAAGATGAAAATGAGGCATTACTCAATATCGAACACAAAGAGCAATGGAATACGCAGCAACCGCGCTATATCAGCACGCCAAAGATGACGGCTTGGGGACGTGCATTGGCTGATGAGTTGGCACACACAACCATCGAGTTTCAGACGCGAGTTGCGCCACTCGCGCAGTACACAAAGCATGAAGCTGGTAAACAAACCGAGTTATTCGATGATACGGGTACCAGTCTTGGCTTGTTTGATTGGGTGATTTGTACAGCGCCTAACGTTCAGGCAGTAGAGCTGATGGCAAACAGTGGGTTTGAGCGGCAGGCGGATATTACCACGTCGCAAATGCTGGCGTGTTATACCTTGATGTTAGGTTGGGAGAAAGGCCAATCCTTGCCTGAGGCGTTAGACCATCAAAAAATAGACTGCTGGGATGTGGCTTATGTTAAGGACTCAATACTAGACCGAGTGTTCATCGAACATCAAAAGCCTGCCGATCATGAGTTGCTACCGAGTATCACTATTCATACTCGCAATGATTGGTCAGAGGAGCACGTCGATGACGATATTGAGACAGTAAAAGCAAAACTGCTAGCAGCGGCGCAGCAATTATTGCATTGGAATAATTGCAGTGCGCCCAGCCAAATCGACTGTCATCGCTGGCGTTATGCCGCAACCGTGGTTGATGGTAAAGACAGTCGTGAGATATTGGGCGCTTTGGTTGATCGCCAACATCGCTGGATTGTCAGTGGCGATTGGTGCGGACAAGGCAATATCGAAAGCTGTTATCAAATGGCACAAGAAGCCGTCGCCGCTATTGTCTCTTACTAAGAGATAATTATGTACTTGGGCAAAACAGCCTTTGAGTAAAATGACCAACGATAGAAGGTAATGATATACGAATATAAAGCGCATATTGTTGTGACTGGCCGGGTTTCAAAACATGACGCTGTTCAGTAATAAAAGGACAATGTCTCATTCATCATAGAGTAGACAAAAAAAAGCCCACAGAGGAGGAGACTGTGGGCTGAGGAAACTTATTATGCGATAAGGCTGCAAGGTAAGTGGCTAACATTTTATTATTGTTATGATTAAGATAATACCAAAGCGTCAGATTTCAATAAATTCTTACATCTGCTTACAACTTCTGGTGTACAACTGTAGCCGTGGCTTTAAAATACTATGAGGCTGCTACTCTGAGATATCTATAACAAATAATTCGCTTAAATAAGTAGAATGATTGATAAAGTATGAGTAAGAAAAGCAGTAAAGGTTGCAAGATATGTCCAGTATCGAGGAAGATACAGAGATGGCATGACGGCATCCATGAAAAGTGCTAAGCTAGCAACCAGCATTCTTACGTCCACCATAGACTGGGTTTTCCATGACCGAGAGTACACCGCTGCATAAGCCAGAGCCAGAATCATTGCCAGTGCAAAGTGAAAAAAGTATTTTTAACTTGCCCAATAATCTGACAATTGCACGTATCCTGATGATTCCGCTATTTGTGGTGATTGCCTATTGGCCACCTGCCATGGGTATTGGCTTGCCTGCCATCTCAGATAACGTGATTGCACGGGTAGGCATGAGCGAGTTCAGTGATAGCTTATTACGCCACTTATTATTGACCAGCGTCTTTATCATTGCCGCGATTACTGATTGGCTTGATGGGTATTTTGCTCGTAAACTCAATGTGATGTCAGCCTTTGGTCGTTTTTTGGATCCAGTTGCTGATAAGCTTATGGTCGCCGCCGCACTGATCGTTTTGGTACAGTGGCACCCCAATATTATTATGGCGATCGCCGCTATCGTCATTATCTCACGCGAAATCGCGGTATCGGCGCTGCGTGAGTGGATGGCAGAGTTGGGTAAAAGCACCAGCGTGGCAGTGTCTTATGTGGGTAAGCTTAAAACCACATTTCAGATGGTCGCGATCACAGTACTGCTGCTGAACTGGCAGTCACTTGAAATGATTGGCTATATCTTGATGGTTGGCGCTGTCATTTTGACATTATGGTCGATGATGATTTATCTAAAGGCGGCTTGGCCTTACTTAAAACAAAGTGGGTAGCTGTTTATAGTCAAATTCATATGCACAAAAAACGCCAGTCGCATCAGCCGCTGGCGTTTTTTATTGTTTGGCTGTTAAAGGTGCGAGAGAGCCGTTGTATTTTACTTTGATTGTTTGGGTGGTTCCTATATACTCGAAAAAACAAACAAATGACAAGGATTTTAGATAAAATATAAAACAACGTCATTGGACTGAGGACACAACAATGGTATTACACAAGAAAAAATTGCTCGCTGCTGCTTTATGGTTGGTAATACTAGCAGGGTGTTCACAATCACCAAGTATACAGAGAGAAACAGCACCGAGTATCCAAGCAGAGGCTGTGCAAGCAGAATCTATGCAAGACGCAGCTGAATCAGAGCGGTTGGGTACACAGTGGGGTGATGATGTTGATTCAGAGATTATTACTGTCGATCTGAGTCGTACCAGTGACAATCCACTTCAGGAGATGCAGATATCGTATGCTGATAAAAATTATCAAGGGCGTGCGGTAAACAGTATGTCATTATTGGCAGGAAAAGTTGAGTTTTCAGTACACACTGACAATGGTAAATTACCACTGTATCGTGATGCTGGTAACTACTATCTTAAAGGTATGGCTGGTCAAGCTTATCGTCTGGTGTATCATAATAACAGCGCCAATACTTATGAAATCGTTGCCAGTGTCGATGGTCTAAATGTTCTCAATGGTAGTGCCGCCAGTCGCTATGATGATGGATACGTTTTAAGACCTAATGATGATTTGGTGATTGAAGGCTTTCGCAAAAGTCAAAGTGCAGTGGCCTCCTTTATTTTTAGCAAACCAGACAATGCTTATGCAGCGAATACCAGTAGTGGCTCTATAGAAAATACGGGAGTTATTGGTACGGTGATTTATGAGCTATACGATCCTTCTAAGCCCAAACCGCGACAACCACAAGCATATCCAGCAGACAAGGGTTATGCAAAACCACCGCAGTAGTTATGAATAACGGCAGTCACGAATATAGACCATCACATAAATGATAACCATAAACACGAACTATAAATACAGACAATAAAAAACGCCAGTGGCTCATGTGACTGGCGTTTTTTACTGTCTACTTCTAATATTTAAACGCTTAAATTACTTAAACGCTTAAGGTATTATAACTCTATTGAAAAATTCTCACCCAAGCTTTTTTCAATGGCAGTATCTGTGACTGCCGCCGCTGCCATTTTGACAGCGCTAGTAATAGCATTGCCGTTCGTCCAGTATTCAGCGCCATGTGGCACGACTTTAATCAGCTGAACGCGTGAATCTTCTTTGCCTTTTTCAAAGTAGGCATTGTACATAGGTGACCACAGCTCATTGAGTTTTTCTTCGTCTTCAACCAGCTCGGCTTTACCCGTTATAGAAAGATATTTTTTGCCATCTTCACTGACATAAGCCAAGTTCACTTCAGGGTTTTTTTCAATACTGCTCACGGTTTCGCAAGGGCTGTGACCAATAAACCAGATTTCTTTGGCGCCGATACTGGTTTCAGTAGTATTCATCGGGCAAGAATGTAGATGATTTTCATCATTACGAGTGGTCATCATCGTATATTTGATGTCTTTTACCATTGCTTGGATGGTATCCATTTGCGCTTGTTTACTCATAATAGTTATCCTTTACTATTTAACAGGTAAGGTTTGGAATTATTTTGTTCAAAATCTACTATAACCAGTTTTAAGAGATAAAAAGCGCCAATAAACCACTGCCTATTGACGCTTTAAATACATACTATCTATCGTAGAATATTTTTATGTTTTGTTGCTTTTTACTAACTTTATTATTTTCTACTATACAGATACTGGTTTATGGAGAACAGTTACTGAACTATAGAGCGACCGAAAACTGTTCGCCCATGTCTTCAGCTGTTTTGCCATCTTGTAGGGCAGCGGCTGCCATTTTGAACATGTTGACAGTTGAGCTACCACTTAACCAGCACTCGACACCATGTGGGACGACTTTGATTAATTGTACATTAGGATCTTCTTTACCATGCTCAAAAAAGGCATTGTAAACAGGTGACCATAGCTCATCTAACTTGGCTTGATCTGATGATAGCTCTGCATTGGCACTCACAGACACATAGTTTTTTTCATCTTCAGAGGCGTAAGAAAGACCGATTTTTGGATTGTCTAGAATGTCTTTGACGACGTCTGAGGTTTTATCACCGATGAACCAAATTTCTTTGGCACCAATGCTGGTTTCGCTCGTGGTCATTGGCCAAGCATGGACATCGCCTTTACTGTTGACGGTGCTCATCATGGCAAATTTTACGTCTTTGATCACGTCTTGGATTTTGTCGATTTGTTCTTGCTTGTTCATGATATATCCTTATTGCGTTAGAATTTTGGTAAAAAATAAAATGTTGGTAAGTCGTTTTAATTGTTGATCGTTTTAATTATTGTCAAGTGGTAGAGTACCGACAGAGACCCTCATAGTTATATAGTCTGAGCGTAATGCGATGTTAGTGTTTGTAAGGTATATAAAGGTTAGGTAAAAAATGTGACCCGCCAAGCGAAACCTTACTGCTATAGAAAAATTGGGTAAAGATAAAGAGTGGCATTTGAATTTATAAGTACGATGGGCAATTTATCTTGGTTTAGACCTGCTTCTTATATGGCTTCTTGTTATAATACGCAGACCATTTACTTTGCATGGCAGAGATGCCTTGATCTTACGGATTATGCCTTTATGATGACCATCGCCGGACAACCGTTTCTTACCGATTTTCAGACGCAGCAACTCATCAGTCAGTTTCAGCAAAAAACCGAGCTAAATGTTAGCCAAATCCATACTCAGCAAGTATATGTGCTATCACGCGAGTTAAGTGGTGATGAGCACAAAAAAGCCTTGGACTTGTTTGGGATTCATGAAGGTATTGACGTTTTAGCGCCACAAGACAACCAACTGCAAGTGATCGTTGCGCCGCGCTTTGGCACCATCTCACCATGGGCGAGTAAAGCCACCGATATCTTTAATAACTGTGAAATCAAAATCAACCGCGTTGAGCGTGTCGTGGTTTACACGCTAACGCTTGAGAATAAAGCGGCTGACAACAAGCTACCCGCTGCCGCTGAGCAGTTGTTGTTTGACCGTATGACTCAGAGCTTGGTTTATGACTTGAGCGATGTCAGCAAATTGTTTGACGATCAAGCGCCAGCCTCACTAAACCATATCGATGTCATTGGCGAAGGTCAGTCAGCGCTAGAGTCTGCCAATACCGAGTTTGGTTTTGCGTTATCCAGCGAAGACATCGACTATTTAATGAATGCTTATGTCAATGAGCTAAAGCGTAATCCAACCGACGTTGAGCTGATGATGTTTGCACAGGCAAACTCAGAGCATTGCCGTCATAAGATCTTTAATGCTCAGTGGACCGTTGATGGCGACGTACAGCCAAAATCACTGTTCCAAATGATCAAAAACACGTACCAGTCGAATCCACAAGGTATCTTATCAGCGTATAAAGACAACGCCGCTGTGATGGCAGGCTCTGATGGCATGCGTTTTTATCCTATCCCAACGGACGCGATGGATGCCAATTCAATCCATCCTTATGGATTCCATCAAGAAGACATCGATATCTTGATGAAGGTTGAGACGCACAATCACCCAACCGCAATTGCGCCGTATTCAGGTGCAGCGACTGGTTCTGGTGGTGAGATACGTGACGAAGGCGCAACGGGTCGCGGCGGTAAGCCAAAAGCCGGTCTAGCAGGCTTCCACGTGTCGCATCTACATATCCCAGAGCTTGCTGAGAAATGGGAGCAGTCAGGTCAGCTGAGCACGCAAGCTTATGGTACGCCAGACCGTATGGCAACCAGCCTTGAGATTATGACCGAAGCGCCATTAGGTAGCGCCAACTTCTCAAATGAATTTGGTCGTCCGAACTTATGCGGCTACTTCCGTAGCTTTCAGCTAGATACCTCTGCGGCAAAAGATGGTAGCGAGATGCGTGGCTATCATAAGCCAATCATGCTGGCAGGTGGTTACGGCAATATTAAACGCAATTTGATTGAAAAAAATGCCATTAAAAAAGGCGATTTGCTAATCGTTCTGGGTGGCCCTGCGATGCAAATCGGTCTGGGCGGCGGCGCAGCCTCATCGGTCGATAGTGGCGAGCTTGATGAAGGCTTGGATTTTGCCTCAGTCCAGCGCGACAATGCTGAGATGGAGCGTCGTTGCCAAGAAGTCATCGATCGCTGCTGGGCGCTAGCTGGTGATGATGTAGACGCGAGTAATAACAGTAAAGACGGCAACCCAATTGTCTCACTACATGATGTAGGGGCAGGTGGTCTGTCTAATGCGATGCCAGAACTGGTCAATGACCATGAAATGGGCGCGCATCTGAACTTGCGTAAGATTCCATCGTTAGAAGCGGGCATGTCGCCAATGGCCATCTGGTCTAATGAGGCGCAAGAGCGTTATGTGCTGGCGATTCGTCCAGAGAGCAAAGATCAGTTTGATGCGATCTGTGCCCGTGAGCGCTGCCCCTATGCCATCTTGGGCGAGGCGACGGATATCCGTCAGCTAATCGTTGATGATGAGCTATTGGCTGAACAACCAGTCGATATGCCGATGCAAGTACTACTCGGCGGTACACCAAAAATGCAGCGTAGCTTTGAGCGTACTGATAATACATTGTCAGCATTAGCGCTTGATGACGTTAATTTAGCCGAATCTATTACCGATGTATTGCGTCACCCAACGGTAGCGAGCAAATCATTCTTGATCAGCATCGGTGACCGCTCTATCACCGGTATGGTCGTGCGCGATCAGTATGTGGGTCGCTATCAAGTGCCTGTTTCAGATTGCGCGGTGACGGCTTCTGGCTTGGTGGCGCTAGATGGTCAGCCAATGACTGGTGAAGCAATGAGTGTGGGCGAGCGTACGCCTGTTGCGCTAATCAATCCAAAAGCCTCTGCACGTCTTGCCGTAGGTGAAGCGATTACTAACATTGCGGGTGCGCGTATCGCTCAGTTGTCTGATATCACCATGTCAGCGAACTGGATGGCGGCTTGTGGCGATGATGCAGAAGATGCGGCATTATTTGATGCGGTACATGCTATCGGTGAAGAGCTGTGCCCAGCACTCGGTATCGCGATCCCAGTTGGTAAAGACTCGCTATCGATGCGTGCTAACTGGAATGACGAAGATGGTACGGACAAATCTGTCGTATCGCCAATGAGTTTGGTCGTGACGGCGTTTGCGCCAGTCGTCGATGTGGCAAAAACCCTAACGCCAGAGCTAATCAATGGTGACAGCGCGTTCTACCGTATTGACTTGTCTAAAGGCAAACTGCGTCTAGGCGGTTCTATCCTCGCGCAAACGCTAAGCCAACTCGGTAACGACTGCCCAGATTTGGGACAGCCAAGCGACTTGGTCGACTTCTTTAACTTTGTGCAGGCAGGTAACGCGCAAGGCGTCATCAGCGCCTATCACGATATCGGTGATGGTGGTCTATTGGCGACCATCGCAGAGATGCAGTTCACCAGTCGCCAAGGTATCAAGCTGGCATTGAGCGATGATAACTTACTTGGTCAGCTATTCAGCGAAGAGCTGGGTGCAGTCATCCAAGTATTGCCAGAAAACGTCGCAGCACTCATGCAATTGGCAGAAGAATTTAATGTCAGCGATATGCTAAGTCTCGTCGGTCAAAGCACTGAAGAAGACAGTCTGCTTATCCAAACGCCATCACGCATGGGTGACGACACCTTACGCTTTAGCCGTAGTGAGTTACAGCAAGCGTGGACGCAGGTCAGCTATCAGATCGCGCGCCGCCGTGATAACCCTGCGTGCGTACAGCAGGAGTATGACTTAATCAGTGATGCCAGCCATCAAGGGCTTATCGCTGCACCAAACTTTGATCTCAATCAAAAAGTCGAAGAGCCGTACTTAAACAGTCGTGAAAATAAGCCAAGAGTCGCTATCTTGCGTGAGCAAGGCGTCAATGGTCAAACGGAGATGGCAGCAGGCTTTACGCGAGCGGGCTTTGAAGCGGTCGATGTCCACATGAGCGATCTACTCAGTGGCCGTATCAATCTACGTGACTTCGACGGTCTGGTCGCTTGTGGTGGCTTTAGTTATGGTGATGTACTCGGCGCAGGCTCTGGCTGGGCGAACTCTATCTTATTCCATGACGAGCTACGCATGCAGTTTGTGCGCTTCTTCGCCCGTCCTGATACCTTTAGCTTAGGTGTCTGTAACGGTTGCCAGATGATGGCGCAGTTAAAAGACCTCATCCCAGGTGCAGAGAACTTCCCACGCTTCATCGCTAATAAATCTGCGCGTTTTGAAGCGCGTACGGTCAATGTCAAAATCGAGCGTACCAAGTCGATCCTGTTTAAAGGCATGCAAGACAGTATCTTGCCAATCGCGGTGGCGCATGGTGAAGGCTATGCCACGCTAGACAATACTGAGATCGACGGTATGGCAAACCACGGTCAGCTCGCCATGCGTTATGTCGATAGCCAAGGTCATCCAACCGAGACCTATCCGCTCAATCCAAACGGTTCGCTCGGCGGTGTCACGGGTCTATGCAGCACGGACGGTCGCGTCACCATCATGATGCCGCATCCTGAGCGTAACCTAAAAGCGTATAACCACAGCTGGAAACCAGAAGAATGGGACGAGGACGGCGCGTGGATGCGTATGTTCCGTAACGCTCGCGCTTGGTTTAGATAGGCTAGTTTGATTTGGTTATTTTAGATAATAAAAAAAGGTGGGCTTCGGCTCACCTTTTTTGTGTTTTGAGCTAATATGTAGATATTTATTAGTTTTTTCTGATGAAAGATTAGTCTTAATATCCTAAATTCTGAGAGGGAGACATATGCTAAAAAAGATTGATAGTTTCTTAAATAAGTTTCGTCCTCTATCTCATTATGTTGATAAAGAGATTAAAGAAACCTTGTTTAAAAACGAAGCTTATAAAGATAACCGTTCAAGTTTTCTTGAAGCAAGTATAGTTTCTTGGTCAAATTCTTATAGAAAATATCTATTCTTGCTAATGTTTTTATGCTTGACAGTCAGTATAAATACATATCTATGGATAGATTACATATCAGCGTATGCTGAGATTAAGAAAGATTCTAGTTTGTTAGGCGTGTTGTTAACTGGTCAAATTACGATCATAGGTCTAATTTATCCTTTAGTGATTTCACTTGTTAGTATTCTATTTCAAGATAAAGTAGGAAAAAAAGTCGTTTTTTCTCTATATCAGAAATTCTCAGGTTTTATGTTTGCTGGTTTAAGTGGTCTATCATTAACCATTATTCTCGCATTTAGCTTAATTTTTAATACAAATTTGACAGATAAACTAAGCTTCATATTAAATACAACCCTAACATTTTGGTTTGTTTTTAACTTATTCTTAATGATTTGGTTTTTTGTAAAAACATTAAGTATTTTGGATGAAGATAAAAAAGATAATTTTATATTTCGATTCGTAACGAATCAAATTTGTGAATTTGACTTAAAAAATTTGATAAGAGATTTATATCTTGAAGATCTATTTAAATATAATTTATTAAGAGTTAGTGACAGTAAATTGTTAATAACATCGAATGTTTTAATGCTAAAAAAATATGAAGGCGAAATTACTTATTTTACTAAAAAAGTAAGGAATTGCGTAATATTTCATTATGGAAGATAAATTTAGCACTATGGTTGCAAATAGAGATATTAAAGCATTCTAAAAATAAAGTTGAGCCAAACAATTTTAATTTATACGTCTGTATTCCCAAATCTACGTATAGAAGAAAGAAAGTAACTCTTGCAAAGTATTCTGGCTTTAAGGTCAATTACTTTATATCATTGTTGATAAGAAATTCTGTAAAATATAAGAAAAATAATAATAGAACAGGTGTTGGGATATCATCTGCCTTAGAAGTATTTACTAGTCCTGTATATACTGCATTGGATAATAATGATGAAAGCTATTTTACCGAATCACTAAAGAGGCTAGAAAAGTATCATATACAATTAGTTGAGGTTTTAGATTTCGAAAATTCTAATAGCGAGCCTGATAATTGGTTGTTTGTAACCAAAGGTGCTTGGAGTAGTTCTTACTTCACGGATTTTATGAGAAATTATCATATTCTACTAAAAAAGACTATTAATAAAATTCCTGCTAGTACACAATATTTTTATTATGCATTACATTTTTATAGAAGCATTTATTCTAGTCGAGAAAATATAAGTCATACCGAAACTAACGCTATTTTTGGAAATGTATTATATTTATGGGTTGCTCTTTTAAAATGGAAAGACCAATCTAATGGTTCTGATGTAATAATTGAAAGTAGTTTCAACGATGCTATACATAATTTTGTATCAGTTTGGGAGCAATGGAAGAATTTATATATTACATATAAATATAAAGATACTACTAAATCGTATCCAGTATTGTTTGAGCATCTAAAAAATACATCTGAAATGGTGGTAGAGTCATTAAGAGTCGAGAATGATCAAGCATTCGGTTGGTCTGTCGATATGTTAATTCACTGGAAGAATAGAACTTTAGATGTGCAGACTTATAAGGAAGAGTACTCATGGCATTCAGGAGTTATCGATATAGAAATGCTATTTAAAGAGAATTCTGACTTGTGGATTAAGATTAGAAAAGGAAAAGATGAGAATGTAGAGTCAGCCATCAACATAGCTCTGAAAAATGCCTATGTTGATATAAGATTTTTAACAGTATGTTGCATATTAGCTAACAGCGATGATGTTCCAAGAGTCAAACCTTATATTGATGCATTACTAGAAGAGAAGAGAGTCTATCCTACCGGTACTAGCGATACTATAGTTAAAAGTATCGATCAAGCTAGTCAACTATTGGGTATTTATATTAGACACAAAAAATTTCATCTTGGTGGTATAGAGAGTGAGTTTAACTGGCAAAAAAATCTGCTTGAAAAGTACAATAATAAATTTAGTCAGAAAATGGTTTCTGGCAGAATGTATGCAGGACAGCGTAACGTAAGTATAGATAACGAATTTATTCAACTAATTATTTCTTACTCATCAAGTAAGTGGAAACTATCGAGAGATTGGTTGAATATCTTTAAATCAGACATCTATAGCTTTTCAAACAGAGAAAAAATGACTCATAATTTTAGAACCTTAATTGATACTGCTCAAAGAACGTCTGAGTACAAGTTGTTATCTGCTGAAATGGTACCTGAAAAAGTTGTGAGCTATCGCAAAAATTTTGTAGAGTCAATGGAAGAGTTGATTAAGGAGATTGAGTACATTAATAATAATCATATTGTAAATTCTGATGTCGACAAAACGATGCTTTCTGAAATCGCTAAAGTAGCATCTAATGACTTCATAGCTAATGAAACGAAATCTCCACTTAATATGTTTGATGAAATAAGAAGAAATGGAGTTGGACTAATTATTCATAATCAGATTGTTACAAGAGATTTTAAAAAATCTTATATTATGAGTCAAGATAGTCCTCCAATTCATAATTTGGTTGAAGGTTTGGGCGAAGAAGTGTCAGGCGATCTAAGAAATGCCATATTAAGAAAAATAGTCGTAAACATCCCAACAAGCTATGAGTCATTTGACTCTTTAGAGGACATGTTGTTTTATATTTTAAATGAAATTAAAATGCCTGATGCTGTTCTTCTATGTCATAAAAGTATATCTGATTTAATATTTGACTTATTAAATGAAGATGAACAAAAGCTTGAAAGATTGCAAGTTACCAAGTACTATTCAGAAGAATATTTCTGCAAAATTGGTGATTGTGAGGTTTATGATTGTAGTTTTAATATTTTAAATTCATGTATTCTTACAACGAAAGATAGATTCAAAGCCTTGATTATCGAAGACTTTGAAGATGGTAATATCGTAAATGTTGTCTTCAATGAGAATGAACAGGATAAAACAAAAGGTGATTTATCATTTGATTATAAATTAGATATTGAAACTGATAAAACTAGACCATTTATTAAACTAAGTTTAGTGCCAGAAAATATCGAGAATGACGAAGAAGCCGTTGAAGAACATACTGCTGATATTCCTCAAGAAGAATTGGATGGAAATAAAGTACTCTCTAAGATAAATAGGTTTTTAAAATTTCTCCCAACTTATCGAAGATAGATTGCTAAGGTGGGTTAGCAAGCGTAGTCCACCATAAGTATATTAATCAGAGAAGTTCCTTTAAAGTACATTTTCGTCTTACTCTTCTAAATCATCCTTCTAAGCCTCAGCAATCAACTCATGAATCGTCTTAATTTTTAATACCAAAAAAAACGGCACTGAAATCAGTGCCGTCTTATAAATCGTGACAAAGCTAACCACGACTCTTCAAATACTAAATCGCCAAAATCAATCCCAGCTTAAAATCACCTTACCGCATTGCCCACTTTCCATGATATCAAAGCCTTCTTGAAAGTCATCAATGTGCATGCGGTGGGTAATGATTGGTGTCAAATCAATACCGCTAATCAGCATTTGCTCCATTTGATACCACGTCTCCCACATCTCACGGCCATAAATACCTTTTAGGGTTAAAGCCTTAAAAATAATCTTGCTCCAATCCACTGTGGTGGTGTTGGGTAAAATGCCCAAGAGCGCAATTTTAGAGCCGTTATACATGTTACTAATCATCGAATCAAAGGCCTGAGGCGAGCCTGACATCTCAAGCCCAATGTCAAAGCCGTGCATTTTTAGATCCTCGATAGCGCCTTCGATGGTTTCACCCTTAGCTGGGTTGATGGTCATCGTCGCGCCCATTCTTTTGGCAAGCTCTAGGCGATAATCGCTGATATCGCTGACCACAATATTACGTGCGCCTGCGAAGCGGCAAATCGCGGTTGCCATTGACCCGATCAGCCCTGCACCCGTAATTAGCACATCTTCACCCAGTACCGGGAATGAAAGGGCAGTATGAGTGGCATTGCCAAAGGGGTCCATAATGGCGGCCATCTCATCGCTGATACGCTCATCGAGTTTGATAACATTATCGGCAGGGATCACCAAATATTCGGCAAACGCGCCATCGCGGTCAACGCCCACGCCTATGGTGTTTTCGCACACATGCAGCTTACCACGGCGGCAGTTACGGCAATGCCCGCAAGCGATATGGCCTTCGCCTGTGACTCGGTCACCCACTTCCAGATGCTTGACGCCATCGCCCATTTCACTAATGACACCGACGTATTCATGTCCGATAATCATTGGCGTCTTGATGGTGTTTTGTGACCACTCATCCCACTTATAAATGTGCAAATCTGTCCCACAAATGGCGGTTTTTTTAATTTTAATTTTTACGTCATTGATGCCGACGGTCGGTTCTGGCATGTCTTGCATCCAGATGCCTTTTTTGGCATGAGCTTTAACCAGTGCTTTCATATTTTTCTCTTATTTAACGGTGTTGCATTTTATTATTGAGTCTAGATAAATACTGAACTATAGCCAAAGAACAATAGTTTAGCTGCGGTACTGCTGGGATGAACTTTATGAAGCCTCTGTCACGCTTGCGAACAGCCAGCGAGGAAATTTTATACCAGCAGTATCTGATCTATCGATGTAATTTTTCGCTGACTATATTTTAATCAATCATCTTCATTTGCTTAGCGACTTTGATAAAGGCGGCGATACATTGGTCGAGCTGCTCGCGCGTATGGGCAGCAGAGAGCTGGACACGAATACGAGCCTCATTTTTGGGTACGACAGGGTAGAAGAAGCCAATCACATAGATGCCTTCTTCAAGCAGTGCGTCTGCCATTTGTTGCGAGACATTGGCATCATAGAGCATCACTGCACAAATGGCCGATTCAGTAGGCTTAATGTCGAAGCCTGCATCTTGCATTTGCTTCACAAAATAGGCGGTATTTTCATGCAGTTTGTCTTGTAGCGTATTGTCTTGTGACAGCATCTCAAACGCTTTTACCCCAGCGGCAGCTACCATAGGCGGAATGGAGTTGGAAAACAGATACGGGCGTGAGCGTTGACGCAGCATCTCAATGATTTCTTTTTTACCTGTTGTAAAGCCGCCAATCGCACCGCCAAACGCCTTACCCAACGTACCCGTGATCAGCTCAACATCACCGCGCAGATCAAACAGTTCAGTCACACCGCCACCCGTGCGACCGACAACGCCTGCTGAATGCGACTCGTCAATCATCACCATGGCATCATATTTTTGTGCGAGCGCATAGATCTCATCCATTGGCGCCACATTGCCATCCATCGAAAACACACCATCGGTCACAATCAAACGAAAACGCTGTGCTTGCGCCGCTTGCAATTGCGTCTCCAAATCTTGCATATCCGCATTGGCATAGCGATAACGCGCCGCTTTACACAGGCGCACACCATCGATGATTGATGCATGATTTAACGAGTCAGAAATAATGGCATCTTCGCTGGTCAGCAGTGGCTCAAAAGCACCGCCATTGGCATCGAAACAAGCCGCATAAAGAATCGTGTCTTCGGTATTAAAAAACTTAGAAATCGACGCCTCTAATTGCTTATGCAAATCTTGCGTACCACAAATAAAACGTACCGATGACATACCATAACCTGAGTTTTCAATGGCCTCGATAGCTGCTTGTTTAATCTCAGGATGATCGGACAAGCCAAGATAATTGTTGGCACAGAAGTTCAGCATCTCACGGCCATCAGTGATTTTAATCATGGCATTTTGTGGAGAGGTGATGATGCGCTCGTTTTTATATAGTCCTGCCGCGCGTATGTCGCTGATTTCTTGTTGTAGATGTTTTTGAAAGGCTTGGTACATACATATTCCTTGTTACTATTATTAGAGTCTGCATTAGCAATGCAGATATTAGGACTGCTAATAGGATCAATCATTAAAGCCACGCATCATCCTAGCCTTTAGTAAGACCAATGATATGAGGTGAGCAGTGATGCTATCTGTAATCCGTAAGCGCTAATTTTATCATTAGCCCGTCGCAATAAGTAGCCCAAGTAGCAATCCTATGTTGAGTAACTGTCGTTCTGCTTGGATGAGGATGCTTTTTGCTCATCTTTTTGAGAATCGCTCATGCTTGATGTCTCCTGATATTCTGTACTACTTAATAAAAATCATCCCGACCAGCATATTTCATATTGAGCGCCTGCAATATCGCATAGGTTTCGCTATCTATCACACCTGTGGGCTGCTGCGGTCTAAAATGCAATTGAAACGCATAAATGACATCACGGCTGGCTTTGTCCCACTCGTCGCTATTATTGATTTGATAGCCATATTTGCGAAAGGCTTGCTTGATTTCCTGCACACTTGGCGCGACCAAGGTACGACGATTCATAATTTCTTGCTTGTCCGCTTCATCATACCAAGCGCCAATGCCGTATTCTTTGTATAAACGCTCCCAAGGGAATTTTGCACCGGGGTCTATCTTGCGCGAGGGTGCCATATCCGCATGACCGATGATATTTTTGGGTGAGATGTCATAGCGCGTGGCGATATCTTGCACCAGCTCTGCGACTTTCTTAATTTGCAGCTCACTAAATTCGACATAATGGTCGTAAGGATGATAGTCGAGCGTGCTATTTTTTAGCGCATCTCGGTATTCAGGCTTGATACCTGCATTTACAATCTCGATGCCAATAGACGTATCGTTGAGGATGGTTCTACCTGAAAAGCCGCCGTCCCCTGCATGCCACGCGCGCTCAGATTCTGGTACGAGGTTATAGATTTTATTGTCGTCTTTGTCCAAGATTAAATAATGGGCGCTCACGTTGCCCGTGGTCAAGGTTTTGATGGAGCGCTCATTGTCTGAGACCGTATAGTGCAAGACGATGGTTTTGATACGCTGGCTTTTGCCTGTCGATTGGTAAGTATCGCTATCGACGCTGTAATTTTTGGTGGTTGCTACGTGCGGGGCAGTGGTTACGCAGCCAATTAAAGGCAGAGTTAAGCTAAGTGCTAAGAAGATGTTTTTTACCATGAAATGCTCTGTGTGAATAAAGGTGTGCCGTTAAACCAATCTTTATCTTAAGTGAATAGTATTATTAAATGATGTCTAAGGTTTGGTACTTGTGTTTAACCCTTCCGAATCTTCTTCGCCAATACTTTTTTCCAACTGTCTTCCAAACATTCAATCTCAAGCCACGGCTCAATCACCTCGGCATCGAACTTTTCCTTTGAATTGGACAATTGCCAAAGTGTCTCAAGCGTGGCAAACGGATAGGGACGTTCGATCAAATACACAGGTAAGTCCGCGTTAATCATCCCATCACGTACCACTTGAAAATACCAACCCGAGATACCTTGCTTACTGACCCAAGACGCAATATTTGGCACTTTGGTAAATTGACCAATTTGATCATTGATCTTGTAACACGGACGGCGCGGTTGGACGATGCGCAGTTGCACGCTATCTTCACCACCTACTTTGTCTTCACCATATTGAAAAACGTCGCCGATACAGACGGTAGACTCGGTCATCTCAGGCAAGCCATTGACGGCTTCGGTCGTGAGGTTTTCACCGAGTGTACCGACGTGTACCTTTAGACCAAACTCAGCGTTAATCTTATCGTAAGTCGCAGGGGCTAGCTGATGCACCGCTTTTAATGGGCCACCGTGATGCTTACGATCGGCTTGCTCGTCGGTGGTCAAGCCCATAAAGTTGACGGCGACAGGCGCATCGATTGGATATTTATCAATGGCGCTCATCTCTTCACGAGTGAAGGGCATGGCTTTGCCAGCGCGGACACAGATGAGAGTGGCGATATGCAAGGGCAGGGGTTGGTTAAAATCAAGGTTAGTGTTTTCTTGTACGTATGTTTCGGTTGATTCTATGCGCATTGGGGTTCCTAACGGCTGGTCATTTTTTAGGCAAATACGATTGGATGATTGTCATCATCTTAGCGTAATCATAGACAGCTTTCAGCTTATTTATACCATGTGTATTTATAAAGCTATTTTGAACAGTCACCCATAAAAAAAGACCAGAATCAGTCTCTGGTCTTTTTAAGGCAATAAATATATCGAACTCAATACACTTATTTGTTTTTGTTGCGACGGCCTGCGGTTTTCTTTTCACGCGGGGTTGCAACCAGCTCAGCCAACTGATCAGGTGATGACCATAAGCCTTCTAAGTCATAGAACTCACGAGCTTGCGGCGTCATCATGTGCACAACAACAGCACCCAAATCAATCAACGTCCAGTCAGAGTCGATACCGCCTTCACGGCCAAGTGGCATAAAGCCAGATTTTTTGGCTTCAGCACCGACGCTATCGGCCATGGCGCGCACGTGACGCTTCGACGTACCATCAGCGATGACGATGTGTTCCATAACGTCAGTCAAATCTGCTACATCCATTACAGTGATATTTTTCGCTTTCATATCGTTCAGCGCACTGTCTACAAGGGTCAAACACTCTTTTATGCGTTCTTCAGTCATGGTATTGGTCATAAATTTTAATCTCTTGAATCGTAAATATGTAAAATAAAAGGTAAAGCATTAATAGGGATTGTCCAAATGACCATTTGTCGCCAGCCGTATGTACAGACAAAATGGGCAAAATGACAAAGATAAGGCGATTTTAACGGAATTGAGCAGCAGAATATAGCTGATGGGCGATAATATAGTGATAAACAGCCGAATTTAGCCATTTAGGTAACGGATTGATGGCAGTATGGCTCATGATATCATTTATTGGTGGTATAGAGGTCATTTGCCTGTCGGCTGCTTGCATTATATTCAATCGATCTTGCACAGACTGTAGCTGCTCGCGTATCTGCGTGCTCGACACGGCTGCGACAGGCCGCGCGTCTATATAAATATGGCCTTGATGCGTGCTTTTCAAGCCAGTATTCGTCGCAAGCGCTTTAGTAATGGGCGTGACTAGCTCTGTCGGTGTGCCAACGACTAATGATTGTAGCGGCACGGGCAGTTTGGCTTGAATGGTGTCTGTGTTCGGCATATTGTCTGGGTCTGGCAGAATATCATTATCCACATCATCTTTATCCGCATCATCTTTATCAAAGATGCGACTGACATGACTGCGACTAAAGATCCAGAGATTGACATGATTCGTCAGCGCCAGCCCTTCTTTCCAATGCGGCAAGCTCAGCGCGCTGTCCATACCAATGATAAAGATCAAACTGTCACGTGGATAGCGCTCCCTTAACGTACGTACACTATCGATGGTATAAACAGGCGGCGTTTGCCATAGCTCAAGCTCATCAATCTGAATGGGTGTCTCTAGGGTCGCCAGCTTTAACATCGCTAGACGATGGTGAGGGTCTGTGCTTTTTTGTTTAAATGGGGAGCGTGAGTTTGGCAATAATGACACATGCAGGTCGCGCTGCTGCTGCGCCGCTATCGGTAACAAACGCTCATACACATACATGGCCATTTGCACATGACCTTGATGCACAGGATCGAACGAGCCACCCAAGTAAGCACGAATGGCAGGCCTAGAGGTTTTATCATCGAGACTGTCAGTGGTATTTGGCATAGTTTGGCACAGATATGGTTTGTCGTAGAGATGCTTTGGCACGGATAGGGAAGCGAAAAGGCGAAACAGAAAATCGCTATTGTAGAGGGCGCAGCAGCATCTGTCATTAAAAGCCCTCAAAAGTCATCAAAAATGACCAATAAAAAACCGACCATCATAACGACAGTCGGTAATATCAAATCTATTTTTAATCAGCATAATAAAACTAAAAATAATACGATGTTGCTGAGATGGATTTTTCAAAGCTTCTGTCACGCTTGCGAACAGGCAGCGAAGAAAAATTCATCTCAGTAGTACAGCGTTACTCTATGCATGACTCTTATTTATCATTGACCAGATAGCAATCAAGCTATAGCGATTAAATCTCATCGCTATAAGCTTGGATGGCCGTCAGCGCGATGGTATAAATAATATCATCGACCAAGGCGCCACGTGACAAGTCGTTCACAGGCTTGTTCAATCCTTGCAACATAGGACCAACACTGACGACATTGGCACTACGTTGTACGGCTTTATAAGTGGTATTACCTGTATTGAGATCTGGGAAAATAAAGACGTTGGCTTGTCCAGCAACTGGTGAGTCTGGCGCTTTTTGTTTGCCGACGCTCATGACTGAGGCGGCGTCATACTGTAGGGGGCCATCGACTTTTAGATCTGGCGCGCGCTCACGCACAATTTGAGTGGCACGAGTGACTTTTTCGACATCTGCACCGGCACCTGATGAGCCAGTAGAGTAGCTGATCATCGCAACTTTTGGATCAATACCGAAAGCCGCAGCCGATTGCGCGGACTGAATAGCAATCTCAGCCAGCTCTTCTGCGGTTGGATCAGGGTTGATGGCGCAGTCACCATAAACTACCACTTGCTCAGGCAATAGCATAAAGAAGATGGACGATACCAAAGAGTATTGCGGTGCTGTCTTAATCAACTGAAACGCTGGGCGTACGGTGTTGGCAGTAGTATGAATCGCTCCAGAAACCAAGCCGTCGACTTCGTCCATCTGTAGCATGGTCGTACCCAAATACACTGTATCTTTGAGATACTCAGCAGCGACATCTTCGCTGGTTTTACCTTTACGGCGCTCAACGACGGCAGCGATATATTTGCTCATATCGAGATCATCAGGATCGATAATCTCTAACCCTTCTGGAATGACCAAATCACGATTTTTGGCCACTTGTTCAACGTCGCTACGCTTCGCAAGTAGCACACAATTGGCGATACCGCGACTCTGACAGATACAGGCGGCCTCGACAGTGCGCGGCTCAGACCCTTCTGGCAAGACGATACGTTTTTTGGCCGTTTGTGCTTTTTTGACCACTTGATGACGAAAGGCAGAAGGAGACAAGCGTCGCTCATAATCACGGCTGAAATACTCTTTAATCCAGTCCAAGTTTAGATGCGCTGCCACGTAACGTGCCACTTCTTCCGCACGTTCAGTGTCATCACTTGGAATCTCAGAACTCATGTGTACCAAGCTCTGTACGGTCTCATAACTGTCATCTTCCACACTCATGACAGGTATACCCGTCTTGAGCGCTGATTGCCACAATTCCGCAACGGTTGCACTTGGCTCAACGCCGCCCGTTAAAACCAAACCTGCCAGCGGGATGCCATTGATACAGGCCAAGCCAGCTGCCAGTAGTAAGTCATCACGATCACCAGGGACGACGATTAAAGTGCCACGTTTGAACACCTCGTCGACGCGAGCAACGGAGCGAGCGGTTAAGCTAATACGGTTAATGCGGCGCGTTTTTGCTTCACCCACATTGAGCCATTTGGCATCAAGTTCAGTGGCGATGTCCCACGTACGCGGCACAGAGAGTGAGTCGCTAAAAGGCACCACACCGATCAAGCGAAAGGCATCAGTGTCAAAGTGGGGGGACAAGCGTTTTACTTCTTGCATGAACGAGTCATCCAAGTGCACGACAGCTTCACCTGGTGCGACCGGTTGGGTCTCAAAAGTATTGGGTACGTCTTGTACCCGCATCAAAATCACCCCAAGTGTACGCGCAGTGGCAATACCACCAAACTCACGAGCGTGAACATCGAGTTTGTCAGCCAGATAGGCAGGGTTGCTGGTATCAGCCGTACTGACGAAGATGATCTTGGCATCCAGTGCATGAGCAATGGCACGGTTGATTTGTGAGGCGTAAGATGTCTCAGTGGTTGGTACTAGTCCTTCACAAATGATGACGTCATGACCATCACCGATGGTGTGATAATTGATGACCACTTCTTCCATCAGATCATCAAGGTTACCATCACCAATCATGCGCTCAACGCGCTGACGGCTGATGGATTTGGGCGGTTTTAGCCCAAAAGCGTGCATGGTTAAAGCACTTGAGCTGTCCAAGCTGCGCTGCTTATCCAGTGTATCATCTTGCAAAAACGGTTTCATAAAACCAGCTTTGATACCGTTGTAATCAAAAGCACGAATCAGTCCAAGCGCGGCTGACGTGACACCGATACCGCGACTAATGGGAACAAGTAAAATGGTTTGCATAGTGTATCCTACGGTTTATTATATTTTTAAGGCTCAATTTATCATTGCCAAAATGCGTAAAACACCACGCTTCTTATCACAAGATTTGCCAGAAGCGCGCGTTTAAAAAACGACTCAAAAACTGTGCACTTAGACCAGATGCAACGCTTCACGCGTCTCTTGAGCAATGCGACCTTCTTCATCGGTTGGTATGACCCATAGCTCAAGGCTACTATCGCTACTATGGAAGCTGCCTTCGTTACCGCCAACCAAGTTTGCGTTCTTATCTGCATCGACCTTAATACCAAAATGACGCATCACTTCTAAAATGCGCGTACGTGTGCTGACCGAGTTTTCTCCAATACCGCCAGTAAAGACGATACCAGTAAATTCAGGCAACGCACAGCTCAAGCTGGCAAGGTATTTACCCACGCGGTAACAGAACATCTCGATAGCAAGCTGGGCGTCTTTGTGACCTTCTTTGGCGGCTTGCTCAACGGTACGCAAGTCATTCGACAACCCTGAAATACCCAGCAGACCGCTTTCTTTATTGAGCATGGTATCGATGTCTTCTAAACTCATACCCAGCTGGCGCTTTAAATGAATATGTAAGCTTGGATCGACATCGCCGCTGCGCGTACCCATCATAAGCCCCTCAAGTGGCGTCAAGCCCATGCTGGTATCAAGACTCTTGCCATCATAGACCGCAGTCGCTGAACAGCCATTACCCAAATGTGCGGTCAGCCAACCATGTGTGCCGCTTGCATCGGTGATATCACTTGCGCGCTCTGAGACGTAAGCGTGAGACGTACCATGAAAGCCGTAACGACGGATTTTATGTTCTTCGTACAGGTTTTTTGGTAGCGGATAGCGAAAGGCAACAGGAGGCATAGTTTGATGAAACGCAGTATCAAAAACGACGACTTGTGGAATATCAGGGTAAATGGCTTGAACGGCTTCAATACCTAAAGCATGAGCAGGATTATGTAGCGGTGCCAATACTTTTAGACGCTTAACTTCGTCAAGGACATGATCATCGACACGTACCGCTTCAGAGTATTCACGGCCGCCATGAACCACGCGATGACCGACCGCGATGAAATGATATTGCTCTAATAGCTCAAGAATTTTTTGTAGGGCGAACTTATGATTACCACCTGGTATTGAGATTTCAAGCTTCTCGCCGTTTAAAGTGGTGTGTTTGATACGGGCGGTATCGAGTCCTAAGTTTTCGGCCAGACCTGTGATACGAGTTGCATTATCGTCACTAATCAGTGCGTACTTAATGGAAGAAGAACCACAGTTGAGGACTAAGGTAGGATTGGTTAGGGTTGATGTTTCAGAATTTTTGTCATCAAAAGTGTTGGTTAGACTCGCGCTCATACTCTATCCTTAGATTATATTTTTATAAAGATATTCATTCTCAATGAATACCGGTTCAATAAACAAAAACCAGCCACATCCCTGCTGATATACCAATGGCAATGATATCGCTGATTTCAATCACACTTGGGCTGACTCTACTGATGAGAGCGGGTTCAGTCATGTTATTACCTTACCCTAGCTCTATAGTGATGGCCACAAGGCTGACCATAATGTACCATATTTTTGAAGCTATACCATGATAACTATGAGGATTGGCACCTAAGATGTATACACATCGATAACAACTGTACACCGATTGTAGTTAGGGCTGATCATAGACAATCAGAGAAAATGACACTTAATAAAAATTGTAAGAAAGTTTTTCCAAGTATTAGCCAAAGCATCTTTAGCTATGAACATAACCAATAGTATTTAGTAAAAAATTGTTGACTATGTTAAAATTTATTGTTTGTCAGGTTGAGTAAGTATCTAACCAAATTTATTGCCAGTTGTATTCAGTATCAGCATCGCTTTATGTAATAATGCTATGATTTAAAGCAGTCCTATTGCTCATAGTAGCAATGGACTGCCCCTATATGTCAGTGCTCACTTGTTATAGTGTGATTGGCACTTGATATTGTTTTCTCTATCATACGTTTTTTAACATACTTACACCGCTGTAAGGTCACAGGTTGCCTACTTTATGCTTACTATCCGCCGCACTTCAAAAACCGAGTACGCCAATATGATTACCATCAGTCGATGTGCCGTCTCAACGCTTATCATCAGTAGTGTTGCGATACTGGGTGTGTCAGGCTGTGGACAGAAAGGCGATTTATACTTGGCAAATGCTGATGGTCAATCAGCACAGAGTAGCACTGCTGTATTGGACAGTACCAGTCATCCACAAGACGCTGCCTTTGCGGGTATCGATGATGACAGTACTAATAATGCTAACAACGTATCAAATACGCAAAACGCGCAGGATTTTGAGCTACCAGAACCGAGTACTGATCCCAACGACTATTAATGCCAATTCAGATTTTTTATTAAAAAGAGGGCTTACGACAGCATGCCTTTGTCTAATGCGCTCTTGTCCCTTTCTTAGCTTCATTTTCATTTGATACCCGATTATATTAGAGATGTTTATATGAGTCATTCTGAGTTACCTACTGGCGAATCTGTCACTACCCAAACAGAGCAAGGATTGTATGTCGATCCCAAGGCTTTAACCAATCACTTGCCAGCCTTGCAGTATCGTGATGAGGCGCTGTATATGGAGCAAGTCAGTATTGAGAGCATTGCCAAACAGTATGGCACGCCATGCTATGTCTACTCAAAACAGGCCATATTGGATGTTTATCAAGCTTATACCGACAGCTTTGCCAGTCTAGACCATCAGATATGCTATGCCGTCAAGGCCAACTCCAATCTGGCAGTGCTGAGCGTATTGGCACAAGCAGGCGCAGGCTTTGACATCGTCTCACGTGGTGAGCTAATGCGTGTGGTAGCGGCTGGAGCTCAGGCGTCACGCCTGGTATTTTCAGGCGTGGGAAAAACTTATGGCGATATCGAGTATGCGCTGACCCAAGGCATTGGCTGCTTCAATGTTGAGTCTATCAGTGAGCTGACCCTCATCAATGAGGTGGCAAAGACACTTGATAAGCCTGCACCAATCTCATTACGCGTCAATCCAAACGTCGATGCTAAAACTCACCCTTATATCTCGACTGGTCTAAAAGACAACAAATTCGGTATCACGCACGAAGATGCGCTTGCAGTTTATCAACAGGCAGCAGCAATGTCTCATATCGATATTGTCGGTATCGATTGCCACATTGGCTCACAGTTAACGGAAGTTGAGCCATTTGTTGCCGCTTTGGACAAAGTCATTGAGTTGATACATAGCCTACGGGAGCATGGTATTGAGCTGCGTCATATTGATTTGGGCGGTGGCTTGGGCGTGCGTTATATTGATGAAACCCCTGTGTCTATTGAAGAATTCGCAGCAGCATTACTGCCCAAACTGAGTGAGCTTGGTTTAACGGTGTTCTTTGAGCCGGGTCGTAGTATCGTTGCCAATGCTGGCGTGCTCTTAACCCAAGTCGATGTGCTCAAGCCAACTGAGCATAAGAATTTCGCTATTGTCGATGCAGCGATGAATGATTTGATTCGCCCAGCGTTATATCAAGCAGAAATGGCAGTCATTCCAAACGTATTGCCTGACGCTGGCCTTGATACCAATGACACGAAAGCATGGGATATTGTCGGGGCTATTTGTGAAACGGGCGATTTTTTGGCCAAAGACCGTCTATTATCCCTAGCGGAAGGGGATATCTTAGCAATTACGGGTGCGGGTGCTTATGGATTTACCATGAGCAGCAATTACAACTCGCGCCCACGTGCAAGCGAGGTGATGGTGTCAGAGGATCGTCATCAACTGATCCGCAAACGTGAGACGATTGAATCCTTGTACGCTGATGAAGTTTTGTGGCAAGACTAAAGAGTAGTAAAGCGCAGTATTCAGAACCGCTACAAAACCCATTGTGATAACAGCAATGGGTTTTTTTATGGGCGAATTTGAGAGCAATTGACGCTGCAACGAGGAAAGTCGTGCTATAGCTAACGGCTTAAATGTCTCACAAAATAAATATAAACCGCCATGTGAGCCGCATTAAAGAGTGCGATGATGTCAAATATAGGTTTGAGAGACGGTACAACGCTGAGATAACTGGACATTTGATAGCAGTGATAATTATGATTGTATCTGACAGCGTGCTAATATAAGGCATACATAAAAATAGGATAGGATATCAAGGGTATGCTAATAGAATTCACTAAGATGCATGGTCTGGGCAACGATTTTATGGTCATTGATTTGGTGACCCAACGCTTAGAGTTAACCAAGGATTTGGTACAGTTATTGGGAGATCGTCATTTAGGCATTGGTTTTGATCAGCTACTCGTGGTCGAGCCACCGATGCGCCCTGACGTTGACTTTAGCTATCGCATCTTCAATACCGACGGTACAGAGGTTGAGCAGTGCGGCAATGGGGCGCGTTGTTTTGCCCGTTTTGTTCAAGCACGTAAGCTGTCATTCAAACAGCGTCTGCGTGTTGAGACTGCAAGTGGCATTATCTCTTTGACGACCGACCGTTATGGTTGGGTCGAAGTCGATATGGGCAAGCCCAAATTTGAGCCAAATGAGATTCCATTTACACCCAGAGCCACCACAAAAATCCAAAATGCCTATCATTTGGATGTCAATGGTACGCCAGTGCAGCTCTATGTTGCCAACATGGGCAACCCACATGCGGTGATCAAAGTCGATGATGTACTTGATGCCGATGTCGAAA